>JAPPMR010000705.1 GCA_028818995.1 Candidatus Poribacteria bacterium
GTTCTTGACCCTGCCCTATTACGTCCTGGCAGGTTTGACCGTCAGATTATCGTTGATTTACCGGATGTTCGAGGCAGAGAAGCCATTCTCGGTGTTCACACAAAAGAACCTTACAAAATCTCTGAGGACGTTGACTTGGAGATATTAGCAAAAGCAACACCAGGATTCTCAGGCGCTGACCTGAAAAATATGGCGAACGAAGCCGCGCTGCTTGCCGCAAGACAAGACAAAGAAACGATCGATATGAGCTGCTTTGATGAAGCCAAAGATCGCGTCCTGATGGGACCTGAACGACGCAGCTTAGTTATTAGTGAAGAAGAACGGCGCATCACCGCCTATCATGAAGCGGGACATGCACTCATGTTACATTTTGTGCCAGAAAGCGATCCTAACTATAAATGTACAATTGTGCCACGCGGTAGAGCACTCGGTGTAACCGCTATGCTTCCACTTGAAGAAAGGCATAACCTAAGTAGGAAAAGGTTACTCGCACATATTATTTTTGCACTTGGTGGAAGGGTTGCTGAAGAGATTATCTTTGGTGAACAGACAACTGGCGCACAGAATGATTTTGAACAGGCAACCCACCTTGCCCGTCGAATGGTCACGCAATGGGGTATGAGTCCGTTGGGTCCATTGGCTTTTGGGAGAAGAGATGAACAGGTCTTCCTCGGCAAAGAATTGGCAGTACACCAAGATTATAGTGAAGAAACAGCAATCTCTATTGATAAAGCCGTTTTTGACATCATAATGGAGTGTTACAAAAAGGCAAAGGAAATTATTGATACAAATCTTGACGGTTTGAAATTGCTCGCTGATGCCTTATTAGAACGAGAAACACTTATTACAGAAGAGATAGAAGAGATCCTCGGTCCCCGACCACAGTTGCCGGCTAAACCCCTTACATGAACTTCCGTGGTAAATCGCTCACTTTTGGCGATAGCACCCATATCATGGGTGTCCTGAACGTCACCCCCGATTCTTTCTCAGATGGCGGTGCTTACCTTAATATCAATACTGCGATTACACATGCCAAAACCATGGTAGCAGAGGGAGCAACTATTATTGACATCGGAGGAGAATCATCGCGTCCAGGGGCGGAGCCAGTAACTGCAAACGTAGAATTAGAAAGAGTGTTACCGGTTATTCAGGCACTTGTTTCTGAACAATTGGACGTTCCAATCTCTATTGATACCACAAAAGCAGGGGTGGCGAAACACGCGCTTGAAGCTGGAGCACACATCATCAACGATATTACTGCACTTCGTGGGGATACTGCGATGGCACAGGTTGCAGCAGAAATGGAAGCAGGTGTTATCCTCATGCACATGAAAGGGACACCGCGCACTATGCAACGCTCACCACATTATAAAGATGTCGTCAAAGAGGTTTGCAAGGCATTAGAAAATTGGATTAATGATGCATCGCAAAACGGTATTGCCCCTGACCGTATCATCGTGGATCCCGGCATAGGATTCGGTAAAACAACCGAACAAAACCTACAAATTCTAAAGCAGCTTGAAGAATTCAAACAACTCAACAAACCGATATTAATCGGCACATCACGAAAATCTTTTATCGGCAATTTATTAGAACTTCCAGTAACTGAAAGAGTTGAAGGCACTCTTGCTACAGTGTGTTGGGCAATTGCACATGGGGCAGATATTGTACGCGTTCATGATGTAAAGGCTACTGCTCGCGTAGCACGGATGACTGATGCTCTTTATCGGTAAATGGAACAACTCACAAATTAATGCTCCAACAAAAAATTCAAGGGATTGGTATAGATATTATTGAGGTTGAACGGATAAGGCGTCTATCGCTTCGATGGGGAAGTAGATTTGAGCATCGTGTCTATACGTCTCAGGAACTTGCCTATTGCGGAAAAACACAGACTCGTTATGGAAGGCTTGCCGCCCGGTTTGCCGCGAAGGAGGCCACTCTAAAAGCACTCGGTACTGGCTTAACCGTCGGGATGAATTGGCAGGATGTAGAAATTTGCGCGGACGCTGTTGGAAAACCATCGCTTGTTTTGCACGGAAAAGTCAAGCAATATGCTTCAGAACTCGGTGTCGTTACAACCTTTGTTAGCTTGTCGCATGCTGTGGATTACGCTGTCGCACAAGTGACACTCTGTTCTGCTTAGTTAAGAAAACCTCCGTTCCATTGAAGAAAAAGACCTGTTTTATCAACTAAATTTCGTGATTATGTCTCTGTGTGAGAGGTTTATTGGATTCTCACATACACAATATACCAACACATATCTTTGGAGCAAATAAAGTGAAAAGAAAATTACAATTCTTGTGCAATCGGATTTTGCCGCTACAGTATTTAAAAATCTCGTTGATTTGCGTATTCTATCTCGTTTTCTGTTTTTTCGCTTCAAATGGGATTGCTTTAGAAGCAAACACAACCGCAGAAGCAGACAGATTTCTCAAACAGTTGCTTGGTGCTGAACATCGCGGAATGGGTGGTAGTTTTGTTGGGGCAACTGGCGGCGCAAACGCTCTTGGGAACAACCCCGCCGGTATTAGTATTGTTGAAGGAGAGCGATTTGTAATTCACATGAGTCGTTTTCCGCGTACCGTTGTCCTACTTTCCAAACCGAATTTCAATGCAAACTATGAGGATTATAGTCGATATGAACAGAGCGCCGCTGGTATTGAAACATTGAATTGGGCTTTCCCAATTGGAAAGTTCGGCACTATAGGCGTTGCTCTATCCACGGCGCATGTGGGGTCATTTCGCCGCGTTAGTCATGAAGGAAAAGCACTTAACAGTTTTCCAGAAAATAACCTTGCTATTGGACTCGGTTACGGTGTAAATTGTTTCGGAGGTACCATCGTAGGATTTGATGCGAAGTGGTTACGGTCTAAGGTTACCGATACGTTAGGTGTTGAGCATTTTGGACGTGGTTACGCCTATAATGTTGGTATTATCCAACAATTTAGCAAGGCACTTCAGGCAGGCATTGTCATCCGCAATTTAAGTAATGGATTATCATTTGTCGAACCGACTATTCCAGATAAAATTCGCCGCGATTTTATTGTCGGTCTAACTTATCAACGCGAGATTTCAAACATAGCCCTCCGCCTCGGAGTTGATTTACATCCACCCTTTAGCGATGGTGTCCGAACAAACCTTGGAATTGAGGTTTGGTTCCATAATCGCATTGGCGGTAGAATCGGATATCTCAGGGATATTGAAAAGCGTTACGCCTCTGTTTTTCTTTTAAAAGATGCAGCGCTTGAGATGGAAGAACGAAATTGGAAAGCGGAAGGTCTTTGTTTAGGATTTGGTGTGCGGTTCGGAAACATAACACTAAATGCCGCTTATAACCCGCAATTTAAGCCGATTGTGACTGAGGATGAACGTATCCGTATTGCCCAAGGCGCTGCTGTCTATACCTTTTCGATTGGGCAAGATTTTTGACGTATTTAGACGGTTTTAGGCACGGAATCTTAAGTACATCCTTCATAAGAAACTTTTAGATTTGTGTATGCACGCAGTTTCTGATGTTACGGAAGTATGAATTATGTCAAGCGAGTACCAAACAATTGTCGGAATCGCTACCGCTAAGCATGTAGTGAAAAAATCAAGGTTTTTTGGTGAAGCATCAGCAGTAAATAGTCAGGATGCAGTCAAAAAGTTTGTTGTTGATGTCAAAGCGAGGCTTCGTCAAGCTACGCACTACTGTTATGCTTATAGCCTCGGTAATAGCGATGGAAAACAGGAATATGCAACAGATGCGGGGGAACCGATCCACTCGGCAGGTCCCCCTATTCTTGCTGCAATTCGTGCCGCCGGATTATCTAACACGATAATCGTTGTCGCACGGTATTATGGAGGAATTAATCTTGGAATTGGCGGGTTGATTAGAGCTTACGGTGCATGTGCACGCACATGTCTTGAAAATGCGACTTTAGAAACCCAAGTCTTCTATCACAACTTACACGTAAGTGTCCCCTACTGTCATATAGGTACGGTTGTCAAACTATGTAAACGCTTAGGAGGTCAGGTAACAGACATTGAATATGGCGAGACCCCAAAAATTGCAATTGAGATTCAGCAAAAAGAATTAAAAACTTTTCAAGCACAACTTCAAAATATTGGAATCACAAAAACAGAATTACATTGAGGTTTTAGCTTGTTGGAGGAATGCACGTTGAGCACAGTGAAATATACAACTACACACGAATGGATTGAAGTTGTTGACACAGAGGGAACTATCGGCATCACAGAACGCGCCCAACTTATTTATGGTGAAATCGTTTTTGTTGATGTCTCCTCTTCGCAGGAATGTGAGCAAGGTGAAATTATTGGTAGAATTGAAACAGAAACTGGAGGGAACTTTTATCTCTATGCTCCCGTTGCTGGAGAAATTTATGAAGTCAACACTGCACTTGAAGAAGACATTCAGCTTATCAATAGCTTGCCGGAAGGTGATGGCTGGATTTGCAAAATTTATATTGACAATCTCAGTGAACTTGATTCACTTTTGAGTTTGGAAGACTACGAAGACTACGAAGAAGATGAACTTGATGAGGGCGAGTACTTACCGGAGACCGATTTCTACGAAAATATTGATGACTATTGATCACCGTTGGAAGTGATAAAAATACGCCGAACAAGACGCAGCTTCGGAACAGAAATAATAGTCTCTACTCGGTACCCCAAATCAGTCAGCGGTAGACTGAGATCACGTATGTCGATAAATCCGGCTTTCGGCGCACAGCCCCGTAAATTTGTTAGGATTTCTTTTGCTGCAGCGGTATTTTTAACGAGACTTATACCGTAAGGCAAATCTGTAGCAACCACGTCAAACCTTTGTTGTATCGTCCGCGCATCGCCTAACTTCACTTCAGCTGTGAGTCCGTAATGATCAAGGTTCTTGGTTGTTGCACCGACCATGCGCGGATTGATATCGTAACCAGTTGCTTGCACGCCGCAATGTGCTGCTGACATTACAATTGTCCCGGTCCCACAACACGGATCAAGCAAACGGTCACCGGGCGAAGCGACAAGGTTAACGAGGGCTTGAGCAAGCCTTGCAGGAAGTGAACTTGAGGTTACGTGCGGGCGTTGATCGTATGCCACCCACGTGCCATCAGATTCAGAGAGAAGTTGACCAAACCAGATTTTCTCGGGGGTAATCACAGTTAAAAAGATAACACGCGGAGACGACAAATTAGGTTTTCCACCGATGATACTACCTATCTGATGTGCTAATACCATTGAGTCAATGTTTAGGCTGCGGGGCTTTTTAACAACTGATACCCGAAACCCGTCTGCATGCAAATCTGCAGACCGAATGTTAGAGAGGAGTTCTGCGACGTTTCCTGTTTCAAAGAGGACTTCGGTACAACTTTTGAGGTAAGCACCTCGGCGCACATCTACACACCTGTCGGAAACCGTGATACCGTATTCATCGGGAATAGCACCCGTCAGCGCAGCCGATTCCGCTGATGCCAGTTCGGTAAGTTGAGACGGAATCGCCAAAAGGTAGAGATACTTTTGTGCTATCATGATAGCATGATAGCACATACATGTGGAAATAACAATGTTAGAGAGGAACACTTAATGCCAGAGACTGAGAAAATTCGGATTGGACATAGTCCAGATTCTGATGATGCCTTCATGTTCTATGCCCTTGCAAAAGGGATTATTCCAACTGAACCGTTTGAAATTGTTCACGTTATAGAAGATATTGAAACATTGAATCAACGCGCACTCGCAGCAGAGCTTGAAGTCACAGCAATTTCGGTTCATGCTTATGCCTATGTTGCAGACAACTACGCATTTATGCCGTGTGGTGCAAGCATCGGGGATAAGTATGGACCTTTGATAGTTTCAAAAGCACCGATGCAGACCCTCACAGGTAAACGTATTGCAATCCCTGGAGAGATGACTACTGCATACCTGACAATGAAACTTTTCCAGCCCGATGTTGAAACTGAAACGTACCGGTTTGATCAGATCATTGAGGCTGTCCAACAAGGCGAAGTTGACGCGGGACTCATCATCCATGAAGGACAATTAACTTACGCCCGTGAAGGGTTACACAAAATAGTTGATTTAGGAGAATGGTGGCACAATGAAACTGGCTTGCCGTTACCGCTCGGGGCAAACGTTATCCGCCGCAACCTCGGCACCGAAAAAATTCGGTCAATCACCGCGCTACTGAAACAGAGTATTCAATATTCACTTGAACATAGGGAGCGCGGGCTTGAATATGCAATGACCTACGCACGAGACATGGAAACCGACCTCGCGGATAAATTCGTTGGAATGTATGTTAATGATTATACTTTGGATTATGGAGAAAGCGGCAGAACAGCAGTGCAGGAGTTGCTCAACCGTGGTCATGAAGCTGGCGTAATCTCTCATCACGTGGACGCTGAATTTGTTGAACTGTAATGTGTATGCTAACCTAAGTTGCTACCTTGTAGCACAATCTGTATGAAGATTAATTTATTAATTGGGTAATTTTTCATTATGCATATTCGGCACATTTTAAGTGATCTTCAGTCCCGTAGGGACGCAATGTTTATAGCAGCGCGGACGACTCATCTCCTTAGTCCCGTAGGGACGATATGTTTCAAAGCACATCAACAATAAATATGCCGTTCCTACGGAACTAAAGAAAGATAGGTTATCACATTTCTATAAACATATCGTCCCTACGGGACTAAAGAAATTACCGAAATATTTATTT
>JAPPMR010000772.1 GCA_028818995.1 Candidatus Poribacteria bacterium
AACAACGAGCAACGAAGCGATTGGATCCTCTATACCTGTTGGAATTCGTTTCTCATCACTCTCTGATAAAACCAGTAGCGTTCCATCCGACAAGGCAGACACCACAGCTTGACCTTTTGACAGTGAAACCATAGCGCCGTGTTCTTGATGATCTGTCCCTTTGTAAACTTGGACAGGTTCGCCAGCTCCATTATCTTCAACGGAATAGATGGCATTGTTAGTAGCAATAAACATTATGTATTCTCCTCTGTTGTGTAGCGACGGAATATCTTCGTCCCGAAGCGAAAGTGTGGATCAAGTTGTGCTGCTTTTTCAGCCGCCTTTTGCTCTGTATAGGTAGTTGTTGAGTAATCGCGGTCCACACCGTCCATTAAATAATAGAAAAAACTTGTGAAAAAGACTAATGATGAATCAAGATCAACATATATTTCCTCTGGGTCATCAGGGTGAACGGGCGCAATATAGGATTGATAGCCAGATTTTAGAAATGACTCTGCTATCGGTTCTCTTCCTGAACCACACGCTGTAGAGAGCAGCGTGCCATCTCGATTTTGGACGTATTCGGTAATTTTCGTAGGTGTCAGTTCAACAACGATATGATCCCAACCTTCATCGCCAGGGGTGTCGTAATCCCCATCTTCCTGATCAACGACCTCAAGTCTTAGGTGCATATCCTCTGCAGTCTGACCTGAGCCGTGGCAAAAGATAATTGTATACGCATAGTTGCGTTGTTGTGAAAAGAAATCAAGAATCTGACGTTTTTGGACAAAATAGTGGAAATCGACATGTAATCTGAAACTTTCAAGCACGCCGCGGAGTGCGTCTGCTTCCCGAAGCATCGTGCGATCACAGACAATTGCGACAGGTGTAAATAATCTTAACATGTGAAATTTCCTTTTGTCTTCAACTGTGTCAATCAAATTTATCAACAATGCGATGGTGTTTTAACAGGTCGCCGGATTTATACGTTTCAACTTTGTCTGGTGTTATCTCATCCAGAGTTACGGCAACCTGCAGCGGATCAATGTAAATTTTCTTGTCCTCTGCTATTTTTGTGGGGTCTACACAATAGATATATAGTGACCTTTAGAATTAATAGGACATTTTGAGTTGTAGGAGGGAACTCCGATTCCCGACTATCAGTGAGTTGCGTCGCGATTCGGAGATCGCTCCTACAGAAATGTGTCTCTTTAATTTTATAGTTCACTATAAATTGTCTCGTCCGGTTCAAATTGGTCAGGATTTTCAAACCAGACGAATCGGTCCATCTTATCGGTTTCCGACCAACCCATGTTATTGGTTCCGGGTGGACCTGCTGCGCAAAACAGTGCAAAAAGAAAATCAGGCGTGAGATAGATTGCTTCTAACGCTTCTTCAGGAGGTCTCCCTGGCGGCACTTGAGCCTTATGTTTCTTCAATTTTGGAAACAACTGCTTGCTTCCGTGATATAAATACATTGGTTACCTCTCTATAATTTTATGAATTTGCCCGCTTATCTATGAGTACTTCGCGCCCATTTAGAGGTTGCACAGGACGGTTATTACCATGCATAATCGCTTTAAACGCTGCAATCTGCGATTGAGGCATCTCTATTGGTGTTGTTATAACGAACCATTTAACACCTTCTGAACAAGGCGGTGTTGTCAACGAACCGTCATAGCGATAGGTGTGCCTTGTTCTCGGCAGCAAATCAATAGCATTGAAGACAACGTCTGCTACCCATTTGGATTCACCTGGGACAGATGGCAGATGCTGCCAAATAGAATCAAACGCAGTGTTATGACGTCCGTTCTCAATAAAAACTGCAATCACAGCCAACGAACCATTCCTACTCTTATGAACGAAGTGCATCTCCATGTCATGCTGTTTTGCAGCTACAGTATGTTCGCTGGGCGAGTGGAAGTGAAACTGTAAAAGAGAATACTGCATCCCACCAACCTGAATCCAACTCCCTTCTGGGTAAATAATTGCGATTGTATTGCCGGTGTTACCGATATTCAAAGTTGTGGGTTGGTAGTTGAAAGCGATAGCGGGCAACTTCATCGGTTTGGGATTTTCAATATTGATGGGAGATTGATGCATTCCATCAGCACAAAGTCCATATTCAGGGCTGAGACATCCCCAAATATTGGGTCCGTTGTTTGCTTTATAGCCCCAGCATACTGTCTCAGTAGGCAGGGCGGTTTTTTTTACTTTTTCATTATTGTTCATACAATTCAAGTTCAGCAGGACTTACGCATTTTCGCGATTTGTGCAATAATTATGGTTAAAATGGCGTGATTTTAAGCAGAATTCTGGATTATTGGCGCGTTTACAAAACGCGCCTACCATTCGTGCGTAAGTCATAAGTTTACAATGTTGTGCAGATTAAAAGGGAAACCGTTACCCCGAACTATTCCCATCAGAGCAATTCAATTTATCATTATTTAATGAGGCGGTAGTGCTTAAACAGTTCCCCAGATTTATAAATTTCAACCTTATCTGGTGTAATCTCATCTTCGGTTACAGCAATCTGCCACGGATCAATTCGGATTTTCTTGTCCTCTGAAATCTTCGTTGAGTCTACAAAATAAACATAAATCGTCTCGTCAGGTTTAAACTGCTCCGGATTTTCAAAGCAAATGGTTCGGTTTGTGATATCTATATTTGAGACTCCTGGTGGTCTTGCTGCGCAAGCCAATGCGAAGAGAAAGTCAGGGGTGAGATAGATCGCTTCCAAAGCTTCTTCCGGAGGTCTCCCAGGTGGCGCGTGAGCCTTGCGTTTTCTCAATTTTGGAAAGGACTGTTTGCTTCCGTGATATAAATACATTGTTTGTCCCCAAGGCTTTCGCACAAAGGTGGGAGCACTTTGTAAGCGCGCTGGAAACTCTGAATTCTACTGAAGATTACACTAATTTTGTCATACCGTCTAAAAATCGTGAAAATCGTGTGAGTCCTAATTAATGGTATTCTTTGACAATCAACGGAAGTTTTGCCCTGTCTTTACCTAATTCAGCACAGACACCGTTTGGATTCAGCACAGTTATCGTTCCCGTGATATCGTGAAGCGGTAAATCACTTTCCTGTTGCGTAAATGCTATGGCAGGACGATTATAATTGTCATCAACAAAACAATCAATGAAATCAACGCCTCCCATCGTTTGGACAATATCCGGTTTTGGCAAGGATAACAAAATCGGTACCCATTCATCGTTGAATTGTTGATCGGTAGCAGCGTTGATGATAGCACAATCCTTGAACTTTAAACGTGCACCATTGACCGATTTTTCCTGAACTTTAATACCATAACCCATAGTGTTTTCAACTGTGCAATTATAAAATTCGATGTATCCACCCGGCCCCTTGTCGCCTATCTTTGACACGCGGATACCCGCCCCGTGTTGACTACTAATGTAGCAATTTTCAAAACGTATTGATACATCTTCAGTTTCATTTGTAGTAAATGCTAAAAACACTTCTATACCGTCTCCAGCATTATCTAAGAATTGACATCCAGAGAATATCGCGTTTTTGATCCGCTGTTCACTTAGGTCGGGTTCAATGTCTACACCGGATGATGGCGGTGTTCCCCACGTGTTTGAAAACGTGCAGTTTTCAACTGTTAGGTTTTCAGCACTAATAACGCTGATTCCCTGCCGATAATGGTTATGACAAACGATGTCCCGCAGCAGCACATTTTCAGAGTATTTTTGTTCTTTACCGCCATCAATATAGATACCGTCACCACCGCTATCCTTGAGCATCAAACCAGAGACCTTTATATTTTTGGAACCCCGAATAGACAATGTCATTCGCCACTCACCCTTTGGATACTGTCCATACCACCGATGCCAATCGAATTGCTCAAGCACAAGCCCCGTGATATAGTCCTGTTTCCACATACGGAAGGTTGCACCATATCCGCGTATGGTGAGGTTCTCTACATCTTGTGCGGTGAACATTGAATCACCTTTGCCGCGATATTCACCGCGTTTTGCAGAGATGACCGTCCCTCGCTCAAAAATCAATTCCTGATTGCTGGCAAGTTTAATCGGTCGAATTATCCAATCTGCGCGCATATTTGGGACAATCAACCGTTTTGCACCAGAATCAATTGCGGCTTGCAATTCGCCTGTTGCATCTTCTGGGTTAAATCCCCACCATGCGGCATTTGCATCCGTTCTTTTTCCTGATTGAACGTCTGCAATCGCTTCGAGATTTTTCATAATTATGCTCCACAACGAATAGTTCTAAAACTTCTACAGCGCAAATGTCTTCTCATCATCAAGGTCCATCATCGCGAACCAAGTATTGATTTCCGAAGGATCAACACCAAGTTTTTTAAGCATTTTCGCCATCATCGCCTTATGTCGTTCGGTTTCAGGACCCATTTGTGTCATCTTTTCATTAAATGCTTTGATGTCCGCCTCACTCTTTGGATATTTCTCCTTTAACCATGCCTCAACCTCTGCATCGGTTGACAACGTTTTTAGTGCCTCAGTAAAATCTGCAGGTGATACTCCCAAAAATCCGAGCATCATTCTGTCAATTCCTGATTCCTCTCCGTAAAAATAGGATCCTAAAGTATTGCCAATAAATGCCCTACCTTTGTCGATCAATCGTGCGAGTTGAACTGTTCCGTAGACATCAATATTATTAGGGCTGCGCGGTGCACGACGATTGAGATCAACGATACCGAAACTCAACTGGTCGTCAAGGTCTTGGAGGGCAACCCACGTTGTAATGTCTGTTCGAGTCGGATCTACTTCTTGGCAGCGTGCCTCAAAACGTTCACGGGTCGTTTCATCAGGGCCACGATTGACCATCGCATGATTGAATGCATCAATCTCCTCATGTGATTTATCGCAGTTTGCCTGCACCCACTCACCTATCTCAATATCGTTCGGATTGTTAACCGCTGCTTCCTGAAAATCATCAGCAGAAATATCAAGAAATTCTAAAATACGCACATCTTGCCCAGAAATATCACCGTATTTATAGTCACCGATTTTTCCAGCGCGTTCCGCACGTGCTTTATCTGCCATGCGTGCTACACCGCAGATGCCAGCAACGTCTCTTGCACGTGCACTGCGCGGTGGACGTTCGATGAGATCCACCTGCCAAAAACAACCCCAATCGTCCAGTTCAATGGATTGTAGCACTGTTTTAATATCTGTGCGATCAGGCGCAAATTTAGCGAGTCGTTCTTTCAATAATTGTTGATGTTTTTTGTCGGTTGGCAGTCTGTCCAGTTCCGTTTGGTTGAATGCTACAATCTCCTCATCTGTTTTCTTCCCTTTTTCAAGCATCCAAGTACTGAGCGCGACATCATCGTATTCGTCAGCTGCCTCCGCAAAATCGTCTGCTGAAATACCCAAAAATGCTAAAATGCGCCGATCTAACCCCGAATGGTCTCCGTAGACAAAATCACCCAGGGTTTCTTCATTATGTGCGCGTGCCTTGTCTGTCATACGTGCCGCACCGACAATCCCGGCAACACCTAAGTTTGAAGGTCTACGTGGTGGTTGGCGTGTTAAATCCATAATTCGTTTCCTTTCAATTTAGAAATGTGTTATCATATCTGCTATAGTATTGTAGCATATTTAAAGCATGTGTCAAACAAAAACAGGAAATTCACATCTTATGAAATATCGCATCAAACCTTTATTGATAGGACTGGTAACCTTGGGGTTTATCCTTTCATGTGCACAAGCTCCCCAGCAGATTGCAGAAAAAACCTTAGCACCAACAGAAAAAGCAAAACAATCCACAGTTCGATTAGTCAACCGATTTGGAGATTCAGTTCGTTTTAGTAGTGGTTTCTTCGTGGGCAAGGATAAAATTGCTACGAATATCCATGTTGTTGCACAACCCGGACCGATTTTCGTTGAACTTAGCGATACAGAGAAAACCCTAAAAATTGTAGGTGTTGCAGCGTATGATGTGAAAAACAATCTTGTCATCCTAAAAATTGCGGGCAAAGGTAAACCCTTGTCTATAGGTGACAGTGATGCGGTTCAAATAGGTGAAACTGTATCTGTTGTGGGATACCATGATGGCAAATACAAAACCACCACTGGAACTATAGATACCATCCAAAAAAGCGATAAGTGGTTCGGGGTGGAAGGCACTATTTCTAAAGAAAGTAGTGGTGGTCCTGTACTGAACAGAAAAGGACAAGTTATTGGGATTACTGTCGGATATGGTGACGACTCTGATAATTACGCTATACCTTCGAACGCTCTCAAGGTGTTGCTTACCCAATCGGTAAAATTGAAGCCATTGGTAGAGTGGCGGAAGCAGGAAGTTGTCCGCGCTGAGGTGTACCACAGTCAAGGTGAACAAAAATACGCTGCCAAACAATATAAGGACGCGATAGTTGACTTTGATAAAGCCATTACGCTAAATTCTGAGCATGTTCGTGCATACTTCAAACGTGGAAAAGCAAAGTTTTACATAAATGACTATGTTGGTGTAGTCAGTGACTGTACACACGCTGTAAAACTAAACCCTGAGCATACCAGAGCTTATCATGGGCGGGCTATAGCAAAGTTCAAACTTGGTGAATCCAAATATGATAGTGGTGATGCGGAAAAAGCACAACAACTCTATCAAGAAACGATTGAAGACGTTACGCAAGCCATCAAGATTGATCCTGAAGATGCTGATCTCTATAATAATCGCGGCGGAGCAAAGTTCAAACTTGGCGAATCTAAATTAGATAGTGGTGATG
>JAPPMR010000955.1 GCA_028818995.1 Candidatus Poribacteria bacterium
CGGGACTAAAGAACTGGAGGGGGTACTCGTTTTCTATAAACATAGCGTCCCTACGGGACTAAAGAACAATGTTCATGTTTCTGGGTATTAACTTTCAGTAAATCTCAATACCAGAAAACTCTTAAAACTGAATAACCCTGAATTAAGCTTGACATAATGAGTCAAATCTTGTATTATTGTTATATCAAGCCAATTATTGTATATAATAGCAAATTTATAACAATTTACTTAATATAACTGTTTAAAGTTTGCAATCAGCAAACTCGCTGAATTATAATAAGTTCTTGTTATAGATACAAAATTTAAGAAGTCTAAACACGTAAATTGTCCAAACTATAGTACAAGAGACAATACGGCGATTTAAGGAATTATTAAAAGGAAAACAGTAATGAAACAAACATTATTAAGAATATCTATATGGTTGCTAACACTTCCGATTATTGCGGTGTTAAGCATTCTCTTTCTAACGACCACTGGTTGTGACGAAGGGGAGCAGATGGTAAACAATGTGATAACGGAGCCAGTGGAGCCGACAACACCCAAACCGACGGATCCTGTGACGGAAATACCCACGACAACCGGCGATATAAAAAAGCCGGAGCCGACAAAGCCGGCAGAATCCACAGATACAAATCCTGAAGAACAGGAGCCGGAAACGAAAGAACCGGAACTTGAGCCGGCAGACACAACACCACCGACGGTAGTGAGGGTCGTATGGTACGCGAACAGCAGATTAAAGGGGCTCATGCTCAACAACAGAAACCCCGGGGTTACCGTGTATGCAAAGGTGGTATTCTCCGAGCCGGTAGAGCACATCATCGGCAATGACGCGAGCGCGCGCCCCGCCCTGTCACTCGTGGTAAACGGACAGGCGGCACGTCTGGGTGTGCTTCCGCATAACGCAGGAAACAGAGCATTTGTCTCCGGTACCTGCAAACCCCTTGCAGGGGATACCGACACCTTTGCCTGCAGCTATACCATACCCGCAGGGAGCATCGGCACTGTCACGCTGCAGGTCGGAGAAGAAACTGCCGACACAGCAGGAAACGCTGCCGCTGAGTCACACCACATCGCCCCGTTTATGATAGAAGAGCCGCCACCGCCGAAAACAAAGCAGGTGGTGCCGGCATTGAAGACCCTCGTCCCGGCAACCAGCCCAGAGCATCTCCCTCCTCCGGAGAGCGACCCGGGAGATTTTGTCGGCCAAATCCGCACACTCTACTCAACAAACGGAATATCAGTGAACAGCACTCAACCCTTACCGGGGGTGTCCGTCACGATCACCGCGGGACCAAGAGCCGGCGAACAGGTTACCACTGATCAAGGCGGCTACTACCTCTTCCCGAACAGCAGCGAAGACGAGCTCTACCTCCGGGTGGAGAAAGAGCACTTCGAGCCGAAAGAGGTCATCGTAGACCGCGCTCGTCCGACCGTCTTACAAAGGCCGGCCGGACCGACACTCACCCGCGGCGACCCATGGAACACCCCGGGCACGGTGGTCATCGGGCAGCGATGGCCGGACGCCGTCCGCTTCATTTTTGAGGAAACACTACTCCCGAACGATATACTGTTTGTCAGAAGTGATGGGTATAGATCCTATCAGTTAAGTGTCGGAGCGTATAAATCATCGGGAATTATTACCATCTTTACCGATAGAACGGGTACAAACAACGACATGCTGATGCTCTTTGCCCACGAGCTGGGCCATGCGCACCAACACGCCGTAGAGATCACCAACAACACCGACAGCTGGTCAGAAACACCTGAAGGCAGGGCGTACGCGCGGGCAAGAGAGAAAGATTGGGAAGAAGTGGACAGGACAACATTTGACAAAAATGTGGCCAACAACTACCACGAAGACGCTCACCTCACTGAAGGAGCAGCTGAGGTATCCACCCGCTATTGGGGTCGCGGCAAGTGGCTGCCGGCGGAAGGTTACGAAGATCACTTGAAAACCATAATTCCCAACCGCTACACATGGGCAGAAAAGTGGCTCAACAAAAAGTAGTAGTGATAATTGCTTACGCATAAAACCCAACAACACAGGTTGTTGGGTTTTATAATGCTCTACAACAGACACGGCACTATGACGAGCTCTTCGCCTGGCAATAACCGGTTTCTGTATTACATTCAGCACCCGCGCGACAACTCGCGTCATCACTACACCAATCCGGTCGACATTTTTTCCAATTAAGGTCTCCTCCTGCGTCACAATACGTGCTCAGATCAGGACATTGGGCATCGGTGTCACACGTGTGACAATACCAGGAATGATGGATACGATTTTGAATCTCGGCTTATAGTAAAATCCGAAAATATGTTCACATTTCAATGAACAACAAACCCTACACCATCACCGCTGGCGAGGCGGGGAATGCCTAAACGGCATTCATACCGTTGATTTCTTCCTAACCTCGCTAATGTAAAGGTAATTATGGAGTTTACTATAAATGACGACGCTGTGAAAGGACTCATTACCAAAAAAGTAAACGCACGCTTCAGAAAGAGGTTTATGAGGCTTACAAAGATGTTGATGAAGCGGGGCTTTCACGCCGCGTTGCGCGCCTCCATCCGATTGGTGTTGTGAAAGGGTAATTTTCTATAACCATCATAAGCGTCAATTTTAGGATACACCCCATTGTTAGAGGGCTTTCCAAGCCCGATTTATTACCCTAAAGTAGGCGCGTTTTGATGAAGATTAATTTATTAATTGGGTAATTTTTTATTATGCATATTTGGAACATTTTAAGGGATCTTCAGTCCCGTAGGGACGCAATGTTTATAGATCACGATCGGACAAGGTCTCTTAGTCCCGTAGGGACGATATGTCCTCGCAGCACATGGCAACAAACATATCGTTCCTACGGAACTCAAGAAGGGTGGACAACTTTTTTCTATAAACATATCGTTCCTACGGAACTGAAGAAATTACCTAAATATTTTCTTAATCTTAATCAAAACGCGCCTACCATGTGGAGGTTCGCTAAATTGACACCTATAGGTAATTTTTTATAACCATACATTTGTTCCATCTTTAGGTTGTAGAAAATTCTAAAGAGTTTGTTCTTGTATGAGTCGCGACACCATCCCTGAACAATGTCTATTTTTTAATCATCAAATTGTCTAAAAAATAAGCAATTTTACCGAACAAACCGCCAAATATACACTTACTTTATTGGCATAAAAATTGCTTAATACTTCCTAAGCCTCCTTAGGTGAGTCGGAACTGCAATCTCTGAAAAGCGCAGCGTGTTAGTCAATATTATATGCGTTAGGTTAGAATCCCTGAAACTTCTCAACCGTTTTGAGACGTGGTTTCCGACTCTTTTTGTTCTTAATTAAGTAATTCTGAAGTATTGACATTACCCGGACCCAGTCAATTTCCGCAATGTTTGAACCAACGTGCCTTCCGAAAGCCATTTCGCAGCCACACGCCACACACTGGTTGAATAAGTCGGATACACGTGAATCATTCCACTCAACTTCCGTAATGGAATCCCTTCCTGCATCGCCAAAACATACTCATGGATAACCTCCCCTGCATCGGCACCGACAAGGTGTACCCCTAATATCTTTCCTCTCCATTTACTTGCAATGATTTTGCTGAATCCGCGTGTTTCCCCCTCTGCAATTGCCCTATCAACATCTGCCTGATCCAGTCTAAACACATCAACATCACCATATTTCCCACGTGCTTCTGCCTCCGTCAATCCACATCGAGCGACCTCTGGATCACAGAACGTCGTCCAAGGCACAACAGAGTAGTTTATCTTTTTGGAAAAAGGTAATAAGAAATTTCGCACTAACAATTGTGCTTGAAATGCTGCCACATGTGTAAAAAGATAGTGTCCAATTACATCACCTGCAGCGTATATGTTTTTCACATGTGTCTGAAGTTGTCCATTAACGACGATTCCGTTTTTTTCAACTTTCACTCCAATTTTTTCAAGTTCCAAACCTTCAACATTTGGGGCGCGTCCTGCGGCAATCAAAATCTTATCGTAAACTCGTTCCTGATTATTTTGGTTTGTGGAGGACTGAAACTCTAATTCAGATGTTGGAGGGGTTTGTAACCCCGATAATATCACACTAAAACCATTCTTATGTTTTTCAATCTTTGTTATATCCGTATTAAGTCGAATATCAATGCCATCTGAAATAAGATAATTTAACATCTTCTCAGAAACATCAAGATCCTCTTTTGTTAGAATACGTCCGCTCCGTTGCGCTATTGTTACTTCTGCACCAAGCCGATGAAATGCTTGTCCCAATTCAATGCCGATTGGACCTGCCCCGACAACAAGTAACCGTTGAGGAAGTACTTCCAATTCCCACACATTTTCACTGTCAAGATAATCACAAGATTCTAATCCCGGTATAGGCGGCGCAAGAGGACGAGAACCTGTGCTAATCACAAACTTTTTGCTTTTGATCGTTCTGGTTTGCTCGTTTTCACTGTCTTCCACAACAAAGGTATCGCGTGATTCAAAATGTCCGTCGCCAAAGATAACATCAACCCCCATCTCGCGGAACCGTTCAGGATTGTCGTGTTCCTCTTCAATCACATGTTGCGTGCTACGCACATATTCTATAACTTTCTGCCATTGAGGTTTGGTATCAGTCGTAGTAATCCCATATCTCTCCGCGTTTCGGATATAATTTGCAACCTTCGCAGCTTTGAGTAAGGCTTTTGAAGGCACACATCCTGTCCATAAACAGTCTCCACCGATGCGATGTTTCTCCACAAGTGCTGTCTTTTTACCAAGTTTTGCGCCAGCGACTGCAAGCACGAGTCCAGCACTTCCGCCGCCAATGATAGTTAAATCATAGATAATATCTGCAGCTTTCTCATTCATGACACTACCCTATCTATGATGTTGCAGGACTTTACCCGGCAGTTTTCCTGTTACGTTACCATCTTGAATTACGGGAATTCCGTTGACGAATACCCAATCTACACCGACAGGGGGTTGTACTGGGTCAAACCATGTGGAGCGGTCTGCTACAGTATCAGGATTAAAAACTACAATATCTGCAGCAAGTCCAGGCGAAATTCTTCCACGGTCAGAAAGTCGGAATCGTTCTGCAGGAAAACCGCTCATCTTATAAATCGCTTCTTTCAATGAGACTAACTGTCGTTCACGGACGAATTTTCCAAGATACTGCACGAAACACCCATAGCTCCGTGGATGCGGATGTGGAATATTGTAAACACCATCGCTGGCAATCATCATGCGTGAATGGCTTGCAGTGCGGTTCAAAATCCGTTCATTTTCTTCTGGTGATGTTACCCACGGCATTACAAAGGTTTCAATTGCCAATTCTTCTTGGATAAAATCATAAGCGAATTCTTCATTAGATTTGCCTTCACGTTTAGCAGCATCAGAGAGTATCATGCCAATAAATCTTCCAGACTTATTGTAGCCTACAATTTGATTACCTTCCCCTAATTTTTTTTGCAGATATGGGAGTGATTTTTCTCTAACATCAGGGTTTTCCAGATTTGCTAACATTTCATCGGGTGTACCTGTCTGATATTCCATCGGAAGCATCATGGCAAGGTGAGTCATCCCAGCGGGATAGAGGTAGGATTCAAACGTTAAATCAATATCTTCACGTTCAACTCGCTCAAGCACTTCCACCGATTCATCGTCAACTCGTTCATGTGAAATATGAACTGGGATCTCAGCACGTTGTGCAATCTCAATGGTTTCTTCCCAAGCAGGTTTTCTCCCAATCAGTTGGTAACGGATATGTGCAGCGTAGATCGCATCATAACTTGCTGCTACCTTTGAAAGATAGACTAACTCGTTTAAATCAGCATTTGCAGAGGGTTGATAATCCAAACCTAAACAGAGACAACATGCGCCAGCCTCAAGCCACTCGCGTGTAGTTTGCTCCATTTTTTTTAGTTCATCTGTAGTCGCAGGACGTGCGTCCCACCCCATCGCACCAAGCCGAACAGCACAGTGCGGTACCTGTGGATACAAGTTTGCCGGAATTTGCCCATTGAACATACTGAGATATTCGTCTGGCGTTTGCCAATTCAGTGGAACTTTGTCATCTCCATACGCAAATTGCGTGTAGTGCCATAGTTCTTGTGCGAGTTTTGGGGGCAAAGGTGCCCATCCAAAACCGTCTGGCGCGGCTAAGTGGGTGGTTACCCCCTGCATTACTGCAGCAAACTGGTCGCGCCCACCAAGCAAAGAGATTTCCGAATGCACGTGGACATCAACGAAACCGGGACACACAACTAATCCATCTGCTGATATACGGTTTGACGTTTCCACCTTGCTAAGCTCACCAATTTCTGTGATAGAGGCGCCTTGAATTCCGATATCCGCGACATAAGGTTCACGTTTGCCAGTGCCATCAACGATATTTCCACCAACGATAATAGTATCAAATACCACAAATCCCTCCTATAGTCCTATTTTTCGATCCAAAGTGTAGATGAATAGCCGATTTGACCTGTTTTGATATAATGGTTGAATTATAACATATCACAGCGATGTATTCAATACTGTCCTATCAGTTGCCAGAGCCATTCAATTGTCGAGTTTCTCCCAATTCTTTATATTGTAGGAGGGAACTCCGATTCCCGACACCAATGTTTTCGTCGCGATTCGGAGATCGTAGACCTGTTAACTTAAGGTTTTTCCAAATATGGGAA
>JAPPMR010000212.1 GCA_028818995.1 Candidatus Poribacteria bacterium
GCTATGCACATATTCGGCACCTATAGATCTCCCTCCTACAACCGCGGTTCCCAAGAATTGAACGATCTGATATTTCTTGACTTTTCTCCACTTTTACCATACAATATTTCTGTTATATACCAATTTTCGAAATTTAGCGATAAGAAATACAGGATTTTGCTGCATTGTAGTTCTGGTTCTCAGAAGGAATCAATTTTAAATTGATTCCGGTTACGAAAGATTGTACAATTATAACGAGTTGTGCTAAATAACTATTTGTATAACTCTGTTTCACAAAAGAATGTGTTTTGAAAGTCAATCAATATATTTATATGGTCTTCAGTCCCGTAGGGACGATATGTTTATAGAAAAGGTCGGACGAGCACTTTTTAGTCCCGTAGGGACGATATGTTTATAGCACTAATACAAATGTATGTGAAAATCAACAAAACATATTGTTAACTGGCACAAGTCGTAATTATAGTAAATTTTAGAATTTCTTGAACACTTTTAAGCTGTAGGAGGGAACTCCGATTCCCGACTAACAATGCTTCGTCGCGATTCGGAGATCGCTCCTACAAGAGGCGTGTAAACTTATTTTTCGACTTTACTATAATACGTGTTCAGTCAAAATTAACATTGCTATAGAACTCAAATGAACTACTTTACCTTGGGCAACCTTTAAATCCTATGTGATCAGGTAACCAACACGTCCAGTATCATTGGTAAGTGTAATGTCAAACTCAAAGAATCATAATACTTCTACAAATCCAGAAGAATTTATTCGTCTCGTAACTCAAATGGAGGAGCGTGAAAAGGTAGAATCGCGTCTATATGAGCAGATCATAGAAGTCAAAAAAGACTTGAATGACAGAATAGACAGATTAGAAAAACGTTTGCAATGGGTTGTAACAACTGCTATAGCTGTCACAGGTATCGTTGTTGCTATAATTGTTAAGTTTCTGTGATTATGCGAGGGAGAATAACAATGTTAGATAATTCACCAGGATTGGAGAAATTCACACCGACTCGTTTAGATTGGCTCTTAGTCCTGTTAAATGCACGTTTTCAGATTGAGCATCCGTTTCGTCTTTACTTTAAAACGGGCGATGATGGGAGAAGTATCTACGTCGTAGCTAGTCATTCCGCTGATGTGGATAAAAAACTCCTGGAGGAATGGATTCATAAAGCAAAAGATGTTGTTTTAGATGTGGCTGCAAGTTACGGATGGGATTCCTGGCTTGAAGTTAAAGTAGATATCCATAAAAAAGAATAAGTCTCAAAGGTTTACTATACGAACAAACCTACGCACGACAACCTACAAATCCAATTCCTCACCAAAATTACGTTCCGTAAAATAAAAAGAAAACAGCTTTATGGATAATCCGTATAAATATGTCGGACTACCTCTCACTCCGCTCATGGCGCAAGAACTCATATTAGAACTATTCAACGGGCAAACTGTTCACAAGCAAGAGATGACAGATATTGTAGAGGCAACACATCTTGAACGTTGGGGAAATCCTCCGAGGTCTAAGCAAAACCCTATCACCCGAGCACTGACTCTCCTGAAGGAAATGGGACTTGCAGAGAATCCAATGCAAGGTGTCTGGTCTATTTCTCCAAATATCAAAGATGGTGTTGAAGATACTTCACAACACCCATAACCAAACTTACAAAAAGATAAACTTGTGAAAATACTTGGAATTGATACATCTTGTGATGAAACAGCTGTAGCCGTTGTCGTTGATGGACGTGAAGTCCTATCAAATGTAGTTGCATCACAGATAAAAGCACATCAGGAATATGGTGGCGTTGTGCCAGAGTTGGCATCGCGCAAACACATTGAAGCCATCAACTATATTGTCAATAAATCGTTGACTGAAGCAGAGGTCACATTTGATGATTTAGATGCTATCGCCGTGACAAATCGCCCCGGACTGATCGGGGCATTACTCGTCGGTGTCGCAGCAGCAAAAAGCCTCGCCTATTGCCACAATCTGCCCTTACTCGGTATCAACCATATTGAAGGACACATCTACGCCAACTACATGGTGCATGACACCTTAACTTTTCCGCATATTTGCTTGACTGTCTCTGGCGGACATACACTGCTCGTAGAAGTGCATGAAGGATGGAAATATAAAGTCCTGGGAACAACACAAGACGATGCAGCGGGAGAAGTTTACGACAAGGTCGCGAAGTATCTCGGACTTGGTTTCCCTGGCGGTAGAATTATTGACGAACTGGCACAAAAAGGTAATCCTACAGCAATAGACTTTCCGCGTCCTATGCTCCGTAGTGGTGATTATCAATTCAGTTTTAGTGGGGTTAAAACGTCTGTGCGATATTTTGTGGAAAAAGCGGAACGTGCAGGAACAATGGCGAACGGAGAAATCAGCATTGAAGATATAGCTGCCAGTTTTCAAGCAGCAGTCGTTGAAGTGCTTGTAGCCAAAACCGTTCAGGCAGCGAAAACCACAAATGCTCGTACCATAACTTTGACCGGTGGCGTTGCGGCAAACAGCCAATTGCGATCTTCCCTCAAAGATACTGCTGAGGAAATCGGGGCAGAGGTCTATTATCCACCAATTAATCTATGTACAGATAATGGCGCGATGATTGCAGGAATTGCTTACGAAAAATTTCAGCAGGGTCTAAGAGATGGGCTTTCCCTTAATGCTGCAGCAAACGGTTCTATCGTTGATGTCTAATACCAAATTAACGGGATTTATCTTATTTTCTCAGCATTAGGTGCGGTATCTTTAGTCCCGTAGGGACGCAATGTTTATAGAAAAATGTCCTTCTCCTCTTAAGTTCCGTAGGAACGGCATAAAAGATAAACATATCGTCCCTACGGGACTAAAGAACCTGTATACAACCGTGGTCTATAAACATATCGTCCCTACGGGACTAAAGAGGGTTTCCCAAAAGGTGGATATTCTAAAATTGACACTTATGGTGCGGTAGGAAACCGTACCCACCGAGACGAATCGCGTTAATTTGGTATAAATGAGGTAATATACTTGGAATCGGATTTACGCATTAAATCAGCAGTAGATTGTCTAAAATCTGGTGGGATTATTGCTATTCCTACCGATACGGTATACGGTTTAGGTGCTGACCCATTTAACGCAGATGCAGTCCAAAAACTATACACGTTAAAAGGCAGACCCGAAGAAAAACCGATTCCTTTAGTTCTTGGTACAGTTGAAGATGTGCAACAAGTAGCACAAAACCTACCAGACTTCTTTTTTCATCTTACAGACAAGTTTTGGCCTGGCGGACTAACAATCATCGTTGAGTCGAAAAATCTACTTCCGCAGCTAACGGCAGGTGGAACCACTGTCGGGTTGCGTATTCCAAATCAGCCATTACTATTGGATATACTTCAGGAATTTGGCGGACCTCTTGCAATCACAAGTGCAAATCTTTCAGGGCAACCAGCGGCAACCTCTCCCCGAGAATTTGGTAAGGAATTGTCATCAAAAATAGATTTCATTGTAGATGATGGACAAACACCTGGACCGATTCCTTCAACGGTGTACGATATATCCGTGTTTCCGCCACAGGTTCGTCGAGAGGGTGTTATTTCCTCCGAAACCCTTGCTAAGGAGTTGATGTGTTACAACAGACTTTCAAACAACTCCTAAATTTCCTCACAACGCCAACCGGACATTGGGTAATCCTTGGATTGGTATGTTTTGTTGTCTTAGCGGTTGTTTACCATAGATGGCAGCAAATTCCCGGATTAACGGTAACGCTAATTCAGGAGGATACTTGGTTTATCAACCGTGATGATAATAACCGCTTAGCGATTGTGGTTTCGCTCCTTATGACCAACAAATCAGGCGCACCAATTCAGTTTTGCAGATGTAAATTAAGTGGATATTCACCGAAACAGCCACCCGATCAACTCTTTTTAGAGGGGTATGACAAGACTATTGAACTCATCTATCCGAACTACGACTCATTTTCAGAAATCGTTGCGCAATCAGAAAACCTCAATTCAGCTTATGTTCTCAACCCTTATACAGAGCAACGGATGTGGGTTTATTTCGAGTCAGGCATTGTAACATTGACTAACATACTTCGCGCGCCGATTGTGTTGAAAGATTTGAATCGGAAACGGAAATCATTTCAGGTTGCTGTGCCACGTAATATGGAGCAGATTCAGTTGTATCGCGAAGCGGCAATGCGTTGGTAAGTAGATTATTGTTTCTGCCCAATATTTCTTCCGATTTAACGTAATCTTCAACTCACTTCTCCAATTTATTTGCCATTTTTCCATCGGTGTGGTATCCTATATCTTCAAGGAGGGATATGGAACCTGTGGCATCAATTAATGACATTGCGAACGACTTTATCCGAGAAGAAATTGAAGAATACCTTGAACGCCCTGATGAGATTGAGTTTTTCATTGAGATGTTCACGCAAGCAACACCTGAAATGCAGGACATTGCCGCTGCACTTATTGATGGCGACCATCACACCGTTGACGAGTTAACAGAAGAAGCACTTGCAGAAGGCACTGAAGCATTGGAAATTATGGACGATGGGTTAATCTCAGGAATGGGTATCGTCGGCATTAAGTTTCGTGAGAACTTTATCTTTGTCCCCGAAGTCCTTGCATGCGCGCGTGCAATGAAAGCAGGTATGGCACATATTGAACCCATCCTCTCCGATTCGGGAATTGAACCTGTCGGCACGGTGATTATGGGAACTGTTAAAGGTGACCTGCATGATATTGGCAAAAACTTGTGTATTATGATGCTGCGGGGGGCAGGTTTCGTTGTTCACGATTTGGGCGTGGATACCTCCGAAGATGAATTTATTGAGGCGGTGGAAGAATACGAAGCACCAATCTTAGGTATGTCCGCACTGCTAACGACAACAATGCCAAATATGGGTAAAACAATTGATGCTTTTATTGATGAAGACCTACGTGAAGAAGTGAAAATTATGGTTGGTGGTGCCCCAGTTACACAAACATTCGCTGATGATATGGGTGCTGATGGATACGGCAAGGATGCATTGGCATGTGTAGCATTAGCTAAACATTTTCTTGAAGAAACAGACGAAGAATGGTAAAACCTTGTCAGGTATTTTTTGTAGATGAAAAAAATAGATAAAACAGAATACGAAAAACGACTCAATAAAATTACACAGATTTTTGAAGAACTCGTCGTCCACGCTGACGAGCAGTCAACCTACCGCTGCCCCTACAAAAATCGGTTTGATCACTGCACAGCGAAATTCGGTTGTCGAAACCAGCGCAAAATTGATGAAGGCACTGGACTCCTATGCGTTGGAGATGATAAATTAGATTATCGCAGCGCTTGGGAAATAGATGAATCCGAAGAACCAACACAGTCGCACGAGAAAGCAAAAGGCACAATTACGTGTGATGGTAAAGTCTATCAACTCTCTCCCGGGAAGACTGTCTTTGATTACGCAGACGATTTAGCCGTACAAGTTCCTACCTCCTGCTTCCGAACAGGGCAATGCCACGAGTGTATCGTTGAGATCAAACAAGGTATGGACAACCTCCGGCCACGCAACGAAGCTGAAGCCTTCCTCCGAGACAACTATCGCCTTGCATGTCAAGCCGTTGTGCTGAATGTAGACGAACATATTGAATTCACACCGCTACGGCGCACACCGAAGATTCTAACACATATCGGCATAAAAGACGACACTCCTCAATCTCCCAATCCACTGGTTACACAGCATGATGGAATTGTCTACTACGACAATGAACCTATTGACCGATTTCGGGGGCATATCTATGGACTTGCTTTAGACATCGGCACAACAACTGTGGTGGCAAATCTGGTGGATTTAGAAAGCGGTGACACAGTTTCAGTCAGTTCCTTTGAAAACCCGCAACGTTTCGGTGGAAGCGACATCATGCACCGAATTTCCTATGACGGAGAATTTGAGGGTGAGTTGCGTAAATCGCTTATTGCGGCGTTGAACACTCAAATCATGGAAATGTGTGAAAGACACAACTTTGTTCGGCAGGAAATTTACGAAATCGTTGTTGCTGGCAACACAACAATGCGCGATATCTTCTTTAGACAGGATGTCCAGAGCATAGGCCAGAAACCGTATAAATCTGTGATTGAGCATGAATATCGTGAAGGCATCCGTTCAACGACATCACTAACTGAAAAATCCCGTCGACTCGGCATCCGTTCCAATCCAAAAGCGATGGTATATAGTTTGCCATTGGTTGCCAGTCACGTCGGTGCAGATGTCGCAGCAGATTTAGTGTCTATTGACATGCAATCACAAGACGAAATTGTTATGTTAGTTGACGTAGGTACAAATACTGAGGTTGTTGTTGGAAACGCAAAGCGGATGGTAGCGGCATCATGCCCTGCAGGTCCGGCATTTGAAGGTGGTGGTATAGAATACGGAATGCCTGCCTATCCGGGTGCAATTGAATCGGTGAAATGGGTTGACGGTAAGATTGACTATGAGACAATTGATGGAGAGAAACCGCAAGGATTATGCGGTTCGGGTCTTATTTCCCTACTTGCTGAACTACTTCGGCACAATCAGATGAGTGCAAAAGGCGTTTTTGCGGATAGAAAACAGCGGGTAATGCCACTTTTACCTGAACACGGCATTACTTTTTCACGCGATGACGCGAGCAACTTAGCACAAGCGAAGGCAGCAAACTAC
>JAPPMR010001005.1 GCA_028818995.1 Candidatus Poribacteria bacterium
TATGCCGTTCCTACGGAACTCAAGAGGGGAGGGACAACATTTTTCTATAAACATTGCGTCCCTACGGGACTAAAGAAATTACCGTAATATTTATTTAATCTTCATGTAAACGCGCCAGCAATAATGAATCGAAATTGTAAAATCTACCATAGCTTAATCCAAAAGGAGACCTGCGATGTTTGGACGTGAAAAATACGCAATTGCTTTATGTGTGTTAAGTCTTTTATTTTCAACCCTACTGCTTTCACCAATCATTCTGGCACAAGACGGAATAAACGATGCCCAAATTATTGAACGTTACAAGTTAATGCTTAACCAAAAACCGAAAGAAGGTAGCACATTTGATCGGCTTTATCAGTTTTACCTTGAAGGTGATGGTTTAGAGTCGATGGTCACAGATTATCAGGTGGAAGCAGAAGCCAAACCTAATGATCCAAACATCCAACTCATATTAGGACATATCTATAAAAGACTCGGTAAGGATAAGGAAGCACTGACAGCATATCAACGCGCAGTGGAACTCGATCCTGACAATTATTATGCCTATTTTGCACTCGGGCAACTACACGTGACGCTACGTCAACATGAAGACGCAATTCGCGAATTAACCAAATCCGTCACCTTATCAGAGCAATCCCAAGCAGTGTCGCCTGAAGAATTAACCGCAATTTACAAGGCACTCGGACAAGCATATTTCAGTCGAGATAAATTAGACGATGCAATACAGGCATGGGAAAAAATCTCCGAACTTGATCCAGAGAATGTGTTTGCACGCATTGAACTTGCCGACCTTTTCCGAGAAAAAGAACTCTATTCACAAGCAATTGAACAACACCAAGCGATTATAGATACTAAAAAAGACGACCCGTATCGTAGATGTCTCAGCCTGCGCGAAATCGGTAAAATACACGAAGATACAGGTGAGTATGATAAAGCGCGTGAACATTACGATAAGGCGTTGGACCTAACTGCCCCTGGTAATTGGCTTAGAAGAGACCTGCAACATCGAATCATTGCAATTTACTCAACGGACGCAAATTGGAAAGACCTAATTACATATTATCAAGGAAAACTTGAAACTGATCCCAACGATGTCGAATTGCTCGGTTTACTTGCTGCAGCGTACATTGAAGATCAACAATTTGACGAAGGCACAGACACCTATAGGAAAGGATTGGAACTTGCACCAACAGATACCAGTCTCCGTCTAAGTCTTATTGCTGCGCTTCGCAACGCAGAAAAGTTTGAAGAGGCAGCAACTGAATACGAAGCACTCAGTGAACAGCAACCTGACGATTTCGGTATCTACCGAGAACTTGGAAAATTGTATCTGCAGCTTGAAAATGAAGACAAAGCAAAGGCAGTCTATCAAAAAATGATTGATCAAGATCCGCAGAATGCCAGCACACACCTTACGCTTGCGGAAATTTACACTGGACACGAATGGATGGAAGAAGCCGCCGCATCTTATCAAAAAGCAATCTCCCTCGCACCGCAAAATCTTGATTACATTGAATACTTCGGTGAATTCTATTTCCGTCAAGCCAACCGTGAAAAGGCGATTGAGACGTGGAACCACATGGTTGCTGATGGCAAAAACACTCCTGAGAATTATGATCGGTTAGCGCGATTGTTAGAGGTAAAAAAGTTTCCCACTGAAGCAATTGACGCGAGTAAAAAAGCAGTGGAACTGATGCCTGATGCATACCGTTTTCGTGAGGCTTTAGCAAAACGACTCATGAACAATAAACAATATGATGATGCGTTATTAGAATACACGGAAGCAATTAAACTTGCACCGAATGAATTTTTTGCGGAACAGATGGATGATCAACGAATTGAACTCTACCGCAAGCAAGGGACACTTGTTGAAAAGGTTGAAGATGTTGAAACACAACTTGAAAAACCCGGACTCTCTGATACCGACAAATTCACACAGTTAAAACGACTCGCAAAAATGTATCTAAAGTTAAGCAATACGACTTATGCCCTCGAAATCCTCTTGAAAGCCAAAGCTCTTCAACCGAATGACATAGATGTTAATCGTGAAACAGCAAACCTCTATACAAAACAAGGTAGACGAGACGAAGCGATTGTAATTTACAAGCATTTAACCGAAATTGACAGCACAAATGCACGGGAATATCATGCGAATATTGCAAAAGCATATCTGAAAGGGATGGATTTTGAAGCTGCCATTGACGCTGCAAAGCAAGTAATTGCGCACAGTCCACGCAATCCTGAAGGACATCAGCTGCTTGCTGAAATTGCCAAACAGTCTACAAAATACGAAGAGGCAATTGATAGTTATAAGCAGGCAATCAGACTACGACCTGAAGCAATTGACATCCGCATCGAACTTGCTGAGCTTTACAATCGTTCAGGGAACTCTCGGCAGGCAATCGCACAGTACTGGAGATGTTGGGAGTTAAGCGATAATATAAGTGACAAACTCAGTTTCATTAAACCGCTATCTGAAGCATATTATGACTTAGGCAGACGAGGAGAACTTGAAGAAAAACTTAAGCAGATGGCAAAATCTAATACATCTGGTGTAGGAGCAGTTTTAGGTCTTGCACAAGTCTATCGACTTGAAGGCGATCTTTCAAGCGCACGTTTCCAACTTGCACGTGCATTAGACAGACAACGCGAAAATGCTGAACTTTTATCTGAACTTGTTGACATAAGTTCAGACCTCGGCGATATGCAGGAAGCACTTACTTACCAACAGCGACTTGTAAAGGCAAATCCTGATCCAGTACATCAGCAAAAACTGGGCGAACTGTTATTTGATGCTGGGCGTGAGCAGGAAGCGATTCAAGCATGGTCTAAAGTACTTCACGCTAAAAACCAGACGCTTGAAGCTGAAGTCAAACTCGCAAAATTGCTGATTCGATACGGTTTGTTAGAGGAAGCACTTTTTGCATTGGATAGCGCCGCTGAAAAAATTTCAGGCAAAGATGCACATCTCGCACTATACCAAATCGGGGCAAAACTTGTTGAAATAAACGAAGCGGAAAGAGCAATTCCTCACTTTCAACGAATTTTAGCAATGCCAGAACCTGCTACCGATTCTACTGTGACTGCCACAACTAATAACACTACAACAAATGTCCCCACTTCCTACTACGGTCCCCCCGGACTCAACAGAAACAAACTGGCACTTGCATCGAATGTCCTAAATCGTCTTCAAAGACAGCCTTATGTTTATGTGAGCGGTCAGCCGTGGAAACCAAATAGTTTTGAAGAGGCACAAGTTGGTGCACTTGTTCAGTTGAAAATTATCATGGAAGAAGAGGATAAAATAGAGGAGTTTGTTGCGCAATTTGAGAAAAATGCTGACGAGAATCCGAAAGATGTCCAGACACTTGAACAATTAGCACAGCTTTATGTCTTGACTGGAAACCGTGAGAAGTCCGAACAAATTACCGAAAGGTTAGTCGCTGCATCTCCAAATGATCCAGCGTATCAAGGTATGCAGTTGAATCTTCTCCAAACGCAGAAAAAACTCAATTATGATACGTTAATGAATCAACTTGAACTGATGACGTGGTTGACACCAGAAGATCGGCAATGGTATATGGCAGACTTTGCCAGAAGGTTTAGCTACCAAGAACAGAGAGAAGATGCAGAAAAACTATTAGACGATCTTGAAAAGATAAAAATAATTAACCCAAATGTCTTTACCATATTAGTTGATACTTTTGTACGGATGGGGAGAACAGACACGGCAGAGAAATTAATTGAGCAATTTTCGGCTACAACCCCCCAATTATCCCAACTGCATATCCGTATCAGTCAAACACTTGCTACGACATATCTTCGTAATGGAAAAGATGATAAAGCAGCAGCAATCTACTGGCAATATTTAGAACGCACGAAACCAAGCGTTACGAATCCGCGTCGGACTATGGCGCTTAGTACGTCTAATGCTTACTCCTACGGCGGTTACTCCCAGATTCAAGCGAATTTTCCAGCACCAACAACTTACTATACGCAAAACCGGTTGGAGTCTCTACAGCAATTTTTCAACCAGTTTTGGATAAACGATCAACAACAAGCACTGTATAATGTTTTACAGACACAGTTAGATGCTGCTGAAGGTAGAGACCGAATCTATCCTGCATTAGCGATGTGCTACTGTTATTGGTGGGAAAACAAACGCGAAACGGCATTGGAAATACTCTCTGGTCTGCAGCAGGAATTTGATGATGACCTTACACTTAAACTCAATACTGTTCTGGTCTCAATTCAGGCAGGTGAACATAAAGCAGCATTAGAACTCCTTCAGAATCTTGCTGATGCGGATCCAAGGAACCGTCGCCAATATTTCGACCTAACGTTACAAGTCGCAGTCCATGTAGGTGATACGATTATTGTCCGCGATTTGATCACAAAAGTACTGAATTCACCGAGTAGTGTCCGCGAACTTTTCCAGTTTTCGAAAAAACTTCAGGAGAACGGTCTGACGCAATACGCTATAGCTGTTGGAAAGAAAACAGCGACCTTAGCGATGCGTGAACGTGACGCGAACTTCCTCGTGCAATTAAGCCAACACTTGGCTCAACTCGGTAGAGGACAAGATGCAGCGCGCATAGCCGCACGCGCCATACAATTCGCAAACCAACAAGACCGCTTTGGACGCACATTACAATCATATTATCTTCAACAAGCATCACGTCTCGCCAGTCGTTCCCCGTCTGTGTCTGGCGGAAACCGTGCAGCAAAGGTAATTGAAGCTGCTGAAAAAAATCCAAATTCATTTCAAGCGCAGCTAAGATTAGCGTCATACTACGAAGGAAGAAACCAGATACATAAGGCTTCATCAGCTTATGATGCAGCGCTCGCATTACGCCCCAAAGACAATTCTACCCGCATGCGATATGCGCAAATGCTACAACGAAATAGCCAATCAAAGAATGCTGTAAAACAATACAGCATTCTCATGAAAGATAAAAAGAATATTCAAACTATATATTACAACTACTGGGAAATTGTCCGGACATTTACTGATGCCAGAGAAATAGATAAATTGGTCGCAATCGCAAAAGCAGCAATTGAGGAAGACAACCAATATTCTATGGGAAACGAATTCGCAATGAGAGCTGCTCAAGAATGCGTTAGAAACAAATATCCAAAGGCTGCTGCTGAAATCTATGAAAAAATGATGGAATCTGGTAGGAGGGATGTCTATAACCAATTAGCAGATGCTTATACAGCCGCTGGTCAACGCGAGAAGGCAATCCAACTCTTACGCGAGAAACTAAAAACAGAAAAAGGTGAATCAAAGGTTGGTATCTTGTTAAAGTTTGCAAAATTCGATGAAACGCAAGATGAAATTAAAACTTTAGTAACAGAGTACGACGAAGCAATCACCGATGAAAAAGTTGATCCATCAACGCTTTATCTTGCCGCTGTTACGAAGATTGTGACAAAAGACTTAGAAGGCTCTGATCTAATTGTCAATAGACTCCTTGAAAACATCCCCTCACAGTCAAGGCTGCAATGGCTAAGTTCCTTAGCTAATACATACAGAGAAAAATTAGACCTTAATCGCGAAATCCGTATGCTTGAAGCTGCAACCCAGAAAGTTGACCCGCAGAATTCTTGGCAACTTTCAGATGTTTATATGAAACTTGGAACGGCATATTCTAAAAAAGGTGAAAAAGAAAAGTCAAAGAATGCTATCAAGAAAATGGGAACACTTCGACTTATGCGGCGTGGTATGCCACAATATTATGAAAAAGAGAGCATTGCACGAACTTATGTTCAACACGAATTGTGGGACGAAGCAGAAATCTTGTTAACCGAAGTAATCAACGATCTTTCAGCGCAACAGTATTATAAAGAACGTGCACAAGAACAACTTGTAACAATCCAACAGAGACGAGATGGTGTTACAGGAAACCAAAAGTCAAACGTAAGGACAGGACGAGTTAATATTGGTGTGCAACGATCAATGGCACAACAACTCATGCGCCGTAATCAAATCCCTGAAGCCATAAAAATTTATGAGCAAATCACGAAAGTGATGCCAGAAGACCTTGAATCCCGCTCCCAACTCGCTAATCTCTATTCACGCCAAAATCAACATCAGAAGGCATTAGAAATTTGGAAGGCATTACTTGAAGCCGATCCTGAAAACACAAAATACCAAGATGGCATCATAGAGGCATATCAGAACACAGGAAAATCTGAGGAGGCAATAACGCTCGCGCTGAAATATATTCAGGACGAACCTGAAAACGGTCTTCATCACGCTCGCCTCGCGCATCTTTACGACAGCAAAGGACAACGTGAAGAAGCAATTGCATCCTACAAAAAAGCAATTGAACTCTCACCAGGAAATGCCGATATTTATGAGAAATTGGCGGTTCTCTATTTGCGTAGTAATCAGCTGGATGATGCAGAGAAAGCATTCAAAGAAGCACTTCAGTATGCTGCACAGACGCACCAACATCAGAATATTCAACGACAATTGATAGACATCTATCGTCGTCAAGGTAAACTTGAAGAATATCTAAAAGAAGTGGAAAATCAAGGGGCGCTTTCCTTTGATATGCTGAAGGAACTTGCACGCAACTATCAGAATCAGGGTAAGTTAGATGAAGCCGCTAAGACATATACAAAAGCACTTCAGGTTGCCCCTCA
>JAPPMR010000686.1:0-3337 GCA_028818995.1 Candidatus Poribacteria bacterium
ACGTTGTCTTGCGGAATGTCTTTAGGGAACAGATAAATGACCACCCAAATTGATGAAAACAGGAGAGGAAATAAACCTTGTGTAAATTTAGCAACATTTCGTAGTTTTTTATAAGCATATAGTTTTGTCAAATACCCTGCGAATGTTGTCATAATACCGATGGTAAAAAATCCAGAAAGAAAAGCAATAGGAAGATAGACCAACGGAAAAAGGAATTGGAGATGAGAAGATTCTCCACTACGAATCCCAATGCCGCCGAGAGCAGGTATGAGATTTAGACAAATCAACAACTTGACAGTATAGCTGAGTATCTGTGTCAACTTGACGAGAAAGTAGGTGCGTGACGATATAGGTGTGTGCGCCACAACAGGGTAGTTTAGGGGATAGATGAGAATATCAAAGTAGGGGAGCGTCCATATCCCTATCATCACCATTGACACAGTAATTCCTATAAGTGCGTAGTTATAGACAGAAATGTCTGTCAGCATGGGAATAAAGAAAAACGTCGCACTAATCATAAAACTGAACACATAGTTCAATGTATTTGAAGCAAGGGGTTGCCCTTCAAGTGATCGTTTCGTGACGGTTTTTTCTGTCTGTAGGAGATATCTGTACTGGATTGAGGATATGCCAAACAAACCTGCAATTTTCTCAAGCATCAGAGGTTTCCTTCATTGATTCTTTCTTGTAAAATTTGATAAAACCGATTACCCCACCTATCACCATTACACAATATACCCCGATATACACCCATACATGAATAAAACGTGCCAAAAATAGGATACCGACTAACACACCTGCTATAACCATACTTATACCGTAAGCAAGACATCCTGCCATCCTGTCTATTTCAACTGGTTCTTTGGAAAGAGGTATACCGGATTCCGGTTTTGGATAAGTGATGACTGAAAATAGCACAACGAGGAGTCCCGGCAAAATAAAGAATATCCCCATAACACCCCAGAGAAATGTAGCGAGTATAGAAAACAGGAGTGTGCATGGGAAGACAATATAAATTAACGTAACTGCCACAACGCCACGCCATAAGTCATACGGCTTCCGAAGTGGTACAAGAGATAACATCCATGAGGCTTTCCAATGTTCCGAATATCCAACAGAACTAAGAAAACCGAAAACCGTAACTACACCTAAAAAGACGAACAAACCCGTAAATCCGGGACTAAGACCGATAGCGTAATGATACTCAATGAATTCTATGGGATATATGTCCCGAACAAAGAACATCGCAATCATCATAACACTTACAACTGCTCCAGAAACAAATTGGTGTAGGATTTGTCTATCACGGCGCATGTAGGCTGAACTGAGACAGAAACTGGCATAAGCATCGCGGGATCGGAAAAATCGAGCGAGTAAAGGTCGTCTTATTCGTAGTTTGTCTTTTTGCCTACTTCCAGATTCCATCAGAAAGGAGAGATACTTTGAATAGGTCTTTGCAATACTTCGAAGCGGGATTAAGACCAATAGGAGTGTTGAAAAAACCGCCACACCAGTCAAAATCAGGTCACGAGTAAATCCAGGACGTTCAATTGTGCTAACCGCGAGCGAAACACCTCCAGCAAACCAGCCATTCGGAAACACATATAGCCACTTTAGAACCGATTTATAATTATCTACTACTACATCGGTTGGAATTAGGAAAAAGGATACGGGTAAGAGGAGAGGTAATATAAATTGGGCAGATTTAGATATTTTTCGAAGTCTCTTTACAGAATAGAGTTTTGTCAAATACCCGGCGAATGCGGTCATCACCCCAATTGCGAAAAACCCTGCCATAAAGGCAATAGGCAGGTAAAAGATAGGAAAAAAGTAGCCCAGAAAAGTGATGTTATCTCCACGGATGAAGGGACCGCAAATTGATGGAAAGATATTCAGACAGGTCAACAACAGGACAGCATATTTGAGGATCTGTGTCAACTTCACAAGAAAATAGGTGCGTGATGACACTGGCGTATGCGCTACTACGGGATAGTTAATAGGACTGAGAAGGAGTTCAAAGTATGGGAGAGTCCACATCCCTACGATGAACATAGACATCGTGACACCAATCAGTGCGTAGGTGAACACATCCATGCCAAAGAACACCGGCAGTGCTGAAAAGATGCTTGTTAAAAAACAAAAAGCACAGGTTACAGAGAGTGAGAGTTTCGCAGTTCCCTGTTTTCCTTCAAGGGCACGCTCTTCAACGGTTTTCTCGGTCTGTAGAAGCAGTTTATACTGAATTGGACATGCGCCAAACTTTGCAGCGATTTTTTCAAGCATTCGGCGTGTTCTCCATGACAATCCGAATTGCTTCATCAGTCTTTTCATCAAGACCTGTCGTTTCTGTCAACTGGACGAAGATTTCATTGAGTGCGGTTTGATTCGTCTGTTCCCGTAACGCCGCTACCGGTGCATCGGCAATGATTTTTCCCGCATTGATAATCATAATGCGTGGGCAGAGCGTTTCTGCTACTTCAAGAATATGTGTGCAGTAGAGAATAGTCTTACCTAATTCTGCTAAACGTTGCAGTAAAGATTTCAAAAACGTGACGGTTGTAACATCCAGATTGGTAAAGGGTTCGTCTAAAAACAGGACATCTGGATTATGTAAGAGTGCTGCCATGATAAGGCACTTCTGACGCATACCTTGCGAAAAACTGCTTATCCGTTGGTTTGCTTGCGCTTCCATGTCGAACAATTTTGCAAGTTCTATGATCTTATGTGCGATCAGTTCTTCTTCTAAATGATAGAGTCTGCCCATCAATTGGAGGTGTTCTACTAAAGTGAGATGTTCATATAGCTGCGCCTCTTCAGGCACATAGCCGACACGCTGTTTTAATTCCAGCAGTTCGATTTCTGCACTATATCCGGCAACTAAAATATCACCAGATGTTGGTTGAAGCAAACCGACTAACATTTTCAGAGTTGTGCTTTTGCCTGCGCCGTTCGGTCCGAGATAGCCGACAATCTCGCCTTTTGCTGCTTCAAAACTTATGTCGTCAACTGCCTTTTTTTCTCCATATTCTTTCGTGAGGTGTGAAACGCGAATCATATTTTGTTTGTCCTTGTCGTGTAGTATTAAAAACATGATACCATATTCATAGATTTCTATCACCTGGATTTGAGTGTAAATATTTAGTCCGTAGTTTGAACCAGCATTGTAGGTCGGGTTTCGCAAGTGAAACCCATAACTGTCAATTTAGCGGTTCGTCCCCCGGTAGGGGGGGGGGGGGGTGGGGGGGGGGGGGGGGGGGGAATAGAAAAAAAAAAAAAAGAATAAAAAAAAAAAAAAAACAGAAAGAATAAAAAATATAAAAAAAAAACAAAAAAAAAA
>JAPPMR010000686.1:3347-6651 GCA_028818995.1 Candidatus Poribacteria bacterium
ATTTTTCGCCGTTCTTTTCACCCTCATTTTCGGGTGGGTTTTCTCATTACAACCACATATCTTAAAATTCCGGTGCGCGCCCCCGGGTTGCGGGTTTTTTTACCCGCGCCGAGGCCTGATATCAGATACTATAAATGGCGCGTTTACAAAACGCGCCTACCTTGGGATAATAAATCGGGCTTACAAAGCCCTCCAACAAAAAAGATGACATGGTTAATGACAAATATTCACACACTCATCTTCATGATCTCCTTGAAAACTGTTCATAGATATGATAACATGCAAAGCAATAGATTAAAAGATAACACAACAAGCAATCTGCTCAAATGGAGATAGAGCAACATGAAACGATTGATACTCTTAGCACTTGTTATTGGCATTGGATTAATCGGTAATCCGATACTCCATGCACAACAGACACCTTTGCCGAATGCGGCTAAAACTCAACCTACAACCAACCCCTTCACTTCCAAACTGTTTGGCGAGGTTATTTGGAAAGGGCAAAACCTTTCACAAACAAATGTGTCGGTGTATCGCGATGAGAAACTCAAAGACCTCTATACCAGTGGATTGTCCCGCACAGGGACAGGGGCATTCGAGCTACGTGTAGAGCCGGGTAGATATTATTTAGTTGCTTACGTCGATGTAGATGCCTCTGGTAAATTTGACGAAGGGGATGGTTACGGTGTCTTGGGAATAAAAAATTGGCAAGATGAAGCGCAAAAGCACCAGGCGGTTGATATAGGTGCAAACGCTGAATTAAAGGGAATACAGATTCCGATAACTGCTCGACTGCAACGTATCGGGGACAAACAGAAATTGGTTGCTACGTCTATATACCAACCGAGCGAATATCAACGATTCAAGACTGAGTTATCTCGTGTGGCTTCAGGTTGTCGAGGTATACTCAAATATGCGAAAGAACCAGAACCATCAAAAGTGCCTATGCTTATCCTTGCATATACTGATACATCATGGAAATATCGTGCAGGAATTGCTCCTGTTGATGCAAAAACAGGACAGTGGGAAATACGATTAAAACCCGGCAAATACTATCTGATGGCGATAGTTGACAAAAATGCCAGCAATAAACTTGATGCTGGAGATACCTTCGGATTTTACGGCGTGACAGATATGTATAAGCGCGGTGCGTTTCCAGAACCAATCTTGATTAAACGCAACACATTTACTGAGAATATAGAAATACAGATTTCTGCTACCTATACGACGAGACATAAATCAAAAAATCAAAAGAACACCGCTATTATTTCTGGTAGTGTGACCCCTATTCCGCAAACGAAAACAGAAGTTCGGGTCGAAGTTTATCCGACATCCGCTTTAGTGAATCCCATCGCGAGTGCTACAACGGATTCAGAAGGGAAGTTTCGTTTTCAGTTGCCGCCTGGTGAATATTACCTCATCGCTAATCATGACGCGGATGGAGACGGTAGGTATAGTGAAGGGGATACACTTGGCGCTTTAGGAACAGACGCTATAGCCACCACTCCACCACCCGCAGTAGTATTTGATGCGGGTGAAACGCGCGCCGCGAACATTCAGATGAGTGCACGATATGATGCAGATGGACAACTTGTTACTTTACAAGGCAACCTACTCACAGGGAATTTAGCAGTGAATGCATCCGCAGATGTAGAGCCAGCAGAGCAAGTGGGCGGTATCACTGGAAAAATTACATCATTTTTCGCCTCTCGCACTGCAAAAAAAGATAGTGATAAATCCACTACTTCGGAGAATCAAGAGCGTATCCCAGATGGCATTTTGAGTCTTTCTACGACACCAGACTTCAGTTCACCGATGTGGATGCCGCTGTTTCTTGACGAGCAGGGGAGATTCCGCGTTGATGTCAAACCCGGACAATACTACATCATGGCGGTCGTGGACCAAAACAGTGACGGACGTTCGGGAACTGCGGATGGAATTGGGATTTATGGCACACATCTACCGGTGCGAGGCACACCCGCTGCTGTCACCGTTTTTCCCGGCAAGATAACGCCCCATGTAGATATTGACATTTTGGCATCTTATGTTGACGAGGAAGGCACGATGGCGGAGCTTTCAGATGGTGGACAGTGGAATATCAAACGCATGTTTGGGGAACCAGAGGACATTTTCAAATACACACAGAATGGTAAAATGATTGAAGAGTGGATGTATTGGTCAAGAGGTATAGGGTTTAACTTTGAAGCGGATGGTGCTGGATGGAAACTCAAAGACCAGAATAAATTTGAGCCTAAAAAACAGAATGCCCAAAAGGAAACGGAAACGCCAAAAGAGGATAAACAAGACACCGAGAGTAAACCGCAAACGGAGCAGCCCAAGAATATGATTGTAGATGGATTTTCCATCGCTGCAGAGTCCGTGTTTATCTATTATAGTCATGAAGGTGTTTTATGGCGAATAGCACCTGCAGATGCTATCGATGCTGCTGCAAACGTTCATCGGGAAGTCCCATTGGACACACGTGTTGCGCCACTCGGACCGGGTTTTCGACCTTCTGCATCGGAAAATGGCACGCTCGTTTTCCATGATTTTGATGATAATGTGATCGTAAGGAACATTGGGACAGGAAAAAGCATGATACTGCTTGATAACCGACAACTTGCGGAAGATGTCGCTATCTCTCCAAACGGTGAGTATATTGCGTACGCACAAACTGCACCGACCAAACGCAAACGGATTATTATTCAAAGTCTCCGAAGCGATAAGATATTCCGAATTCCCTCAACAGCAGTTGAAATGTCTAATCCTGCATGGCGCAGAGATGGGGAATTACTCGCTTATGCTACCGCAGGATCAATTGAAAATCCTAATGCTGGCGAAAACCGTAATATCTTTGCTTTTGACAATGTCTCCAACAGTGTTGAGCCGATTGTGATTTCGCCTGCGGATGACACAGAACCTGCATGGCATCCTGCTGAACGAAATACACTCGCTTTTTCGCGAGGTGAAGCGAGTAACCCTCGTCAAATATGGATCGTCACTTTCTCTGATACTGGTGAACCGACAGAAAGACAGATTACTGCAATGGGTGGTAGCCGTCCCGTTTGGGTACCACCGAATGGACGCTGGATACTCTACGAAAACAACGGACAGCTTTGGACTGTTGATATGCAAACCCCCGGCAGTGAATCGCCTTTGATGAGTAATGGAAAAGCGGTGTTTGGGTATCAGCCTATTGCGGTTTGGGTTAAATAATAATGATTTAAGGTTTACTGAGTGTTTCGGACATCTTGAGTTCCGTAGGAACGCTATGTTTATAGAAAAAATTATCAACACCTCTTGA
>JAPPMR010000558.1 GCA_028818995.1 Candidatus Poribacteria bacterium
GTCTTGAAGCGGTCTTCATGGGTCCGGAGCTGGAATTCACCGAAGACACGACCATTGCCGTTACGGGCGGTGAATTGCCGCCGATGGTTGACGGGGAAATGAAGGAGACCTGGACCGGAATCAAGGTAAAAGCGGGCCAGGTACTCTCCTTTGACTATATCCGCGACGGCGCCCGTGCCTATATCGCCGTCGCGGGCGGCATCGATACGCCACCAGCATTGGGCAGCCGGTCGACCTATCCAATTGGAGCGCTCGGTGGCGTTGAAGGCCGTGCGGTCCAACCAGGAGATGTTCTGCCGGCAGGAACCGGCAGAGCAGCGGTGCAGGATGGAAAATCCGTGCCGGAGCAACTGAGGCGCAAACCTGGCAGTCCTGCCGAACTGCGGGTCATCCCCGGTCTGTACTGGCACCGGATTACGGAACCCTCGGGGAATCAATTCTTCAAGGACATCTGGAAGGTCGCGCCTGAGGCGGATCGCATGGGATACCGTTTCCAGGGCGGCTCCAAACTGGAATTTATCGATCGGGAACCGCCTTTTGGCGCCGGATCCGACCCGTCCAACATCACCGACGCCTGCTATCCCTACGGATCCATTCAGGTACCAAGCGGAACCGAGCCGATCGTCCTGCATCGCGACGCGGTTTCCGGTGGCGGCTACTTCATGATCGGCACGGTGATCTCGGCCGATATGGACCTCATCGGGCAATTGCAGCCCCATACCCAAACCCGGTTTGTCAAAGTCAACATGGATACCGCGCTTGCAGTACGCCGTGATCGTTCGGCCATGCTCGAGAGTATCCGCGAAGCTTTGGCTTAAACGCATTCAAAGGATCAAAACCATGAGCGAACTTACCTTGAAACCGAACACGCTGGCACAATCCGCATGGGTTACGGACAAGACACAGATCAGAAACATCACGTTGGCCATCCTGGGCAGCATTGCACTTTGGATTTCCGCCAAGATCAGCGTTCCGTTCTGGCCAGTGCCTCTCACCATGCAGACACTGGTTGTCTTGATGATCGGGATGGCCTTTGGATCAAGACTGGGGGTGGCAACCGTTTTTCTCTACCTCGCAGAAGGTGCTGTCGGGCTTCCGGTTTTCTCGGGCACGCCTGAGAAGGGAATTGGTGTTGCTTATATGATGAGCACTACCGGGGGATATCTGTTTGGGTTTGTTCTTGCGGCTGGCACGGTTGGATATCTCGCCGAGCGTGGCTGGGACCGTAACCCTCGGACGACGGCAGCTGCGATGCTGATCGGTAACATCGTCATTTACATACCTGGCCTTCTTTGGCTTGGGTCCGTCGTCGGCTGGGACAAACCAGTACTTGCCTGGGGCCTCACCCCCTTCCTGGCGGGTGACGCACTGAAACTGGTTCTCGCGGCGGTCTTGATGCCAGCGCTCTGGAAATTGCTATCAAAATCGAAACAAACATGAAGGATGTAGACCAACTTGATCCGTGAAACGGGTGGAACGGGTTAGTTTCAACGGTTTGCAGCACGTAAAAACAGAATCTGGACTGATGCCGCTCCCTCATGCTGATGAACTGAAGAGGAAAATAGTCATGACGACCAACGAAGTGGATCGTGATCTTGGACTGTGATTGTTGTTCCCTCGCCGGTTCACTTCCAGAGAGTTGACATGCCCAGGATGGAGCCATAATCTGCGTATTGGCAGCTTCGAGCGGGGCTGCTGACTTAGAGTTTCAAACCTTCGTTGCCTGCCGAATCAGTGTCAGGCGATTTTTCAGGACTGTCCACCTGGTGCGAAGCCACGCATGCTCAGGGAATGACCAGGGTGTAATCCGTCTGCTTGCGAGTTGATGACGAGGAGGTATCAAGTTGGACAGAAATTCCGTGATTTCAATCAGTTGACGGGCAGGATAATATCAGCCCTCAGAATATCATGTGTATTGATGGATCCATTGATTGTGCAATCTCAGTTTGCTCTCTCATGTGACAACTCTTCAATGATATTTCGGAGATTGGAGAAATCTAATTTTCCCTCGATCAGATAGGGCCGCTTCCAGTCAGATAAAAATTTGTGTGCTCATCGACAGTCTCCCATATTCAAGGCTTCGTCAATCCAACATATTGATCGCCGTAAGTTATCGGCTAGTGGGCCATTTGCCGATGTGTAGTGCTTATTAAACCAATGCCGTAAAAGTCCCCTGATAAACCTTGAGTTCGAAATTATTTCGTCAACTGTTAGTCCACGTATAGCTTGAAGGCAATAAACTAGTTCTTTTCCAGAAAGGTCTCTACTAACCTTCTTGTTACGCAGCGACTCCGCATACTTCCTTTTTTTTATGGATGCGGGTGTGCTCAGGTGTGAAAGTATAATTTCCTGGGTGTTCCTGCTCCTCAGTCGTTCAATGAGTTTCTTACGAGAGATTGATCTTGAAACTACGCTTTCGAGCACTTCGATAATTTTGTCCAATGTCATTCCAGATTTCTTAATAAAATAGTAAACAGGCAGAAATCCGGTACTTTCAAAGCAGATCTGTCTGATGTATTCGGCTGGCTCCAGCACATCCTTCTCATTTAAGGCACTTAAAACGATGTCGGGCGTCCTTATGCCTTTGACTTTTAGTACTTGTTTTTTGTTTGAACTGAAAACAGTTCCAGGCAAGGTCTCAACATGACCAATCAACTTTATCGTTTGTTTTCCTTTGACTTCAGAAAATTCCCCTTCCTTTATAAAGGAAAGATCACTAAGAAGTGACTCATCAATAAGGAAAGAACCTCCGGGACCGGTCACGCTGCCAGTGTGGAGATTGAAAATCCCAGCATCTCGAACACCAATATGCGCTATGCTCTTAAGGTGTTGCATCCATAAGCGCTGTTCAGCTTCACGCTTGGATTCAAGCATTGCTCTCAGTTCAGGGTATTTTATACGTTCGGTGCGTCCGCGATATCGGTAGTAAATATCGCCTTCCTTTAGTTCTTTTCCAGCGTCTTTTGTACAGATGACAGGCTTGTCCTTCGTCTGATAAATATACAGAAGACCAAATTTCATCCCATAAAATTCGTGGTTATGTATGGACCATTCTATCTCAGGAGAAAAGTGGTTATTGAAGTTGTGAGACATCTTTTCTGGATCGATATCCTCGAACTTCACTAGGCTGGTTCCTGAAAGGCCGCAAAGATAGTGTGGCCTATTGGCAATGCCGAACACGATATATCCACCTTTTGTATTGGCATATGCAGCACTCGTTTTCAGGTACTTGGACAAACTTGCCCAACCAAATGATTCCTTGAATTCTAGGCGACTACTTTCCCTTGAGACCACGCGATCTGGGTTCGCGCGGGTAGTTTTGAATATCAAGTTTAATTCCTTTTGAGAGAATGGCATTTTTGTTTTCATTTGGCCATCCAACTGTCAAAACAAATCACCCATCGATCTGCATAAATTCATTGATTATATAGTCAATTTGGATGGATCTTTGTGTGGACAGACTTCAGATTTCTCCAGATGCAGGTTGCATAGGAATTTGTATATCAGTAACGAGAAAAGTTAATGTTTTCGTTGTTAGCATCAGCGTGACAAGGAAGTAATCAATGTGTGATCTATACTGACAGATTTGCATAGTTAATCCCCCCAAATAGAATAGCAATAAAATTAAATGACCTCTCTTAAATTCACGCCGTTTGAATTAGTGGTGATGGTTGTACCCTCCGAGAAATAATTAAGCTATTTATGTCTTGCCCGTGTTCTTTGAATTTTATTTGTAGTCCAACTCCTTCTGTCAATTACGCTTCTGCGATCAAATAGCTTGTCATCTCGTTCGAAGCGAGTATTTATCAGTGATACAGGAGCTTGAGCAAAATTTTCAAGTTCTTCGATTATCTGTATAGTCGACTCATGTAACTGGTCAAATCGGCGTGCATCCTGATTTTGTTTATTATAATAATCTGCAAAAGTAAGGACGATATCTGTTGGCGCGTTCAATGCACAGGCAGTCCTAAACAGTTCCCAATCAAATTGTCCTACTCTCCTTTTTCTTCCTGTGGTTGTTGTAATTTCAGCTTGCTCAACTTCTGTAGCATTTAATTTAGACATGCGTGCTATTTCAGAGAAACTAGTTTCTAACTTCAAAGGTCCAGATGTCTTTCCAGACTCATCCGGATCTCCTACTCGTATTGGGAAAGAGCGAACAACCATCAATATACGACGCACTCTCGACGGAGAAATACCGGCTTCTGCCAGGCATCCTGCCACATTGGTATCCCGTGAAGTCACATAGGGATATAATCCGTGATGGATACTTAATCCACTTCCTTGAGTGCCTTCTAACAATATTGATTTTCCTTCAGCATATGCCTTTTCAAGCCTACCCAGTGTCTTGCCTCTATAAGGGTCTCTTCCTCCGACATAAGCTTTCAAAGCAGGGTAATTTTTTGCAAGTCGAACATTTTTATGAAACCTGTTGGTGATTTTCCTTGCCGTTGCATAACCCACACCAGAACCAGTAGAAGCTATCGAATTTACTAGTTCCTCTTCTGCTTCGATATCACTTTTACAGATTGTCATGCATTGTGGATCAATGAACAAACGTTCCTCGGTCAATTCGCACATTTCTATCTCTTCCAGTAATCGCTCCACATCAATGACCGCACCTGGACCAATTAGAATTTCAGCATCCGTATCTCTGCACCCGGACGGAAGATGATGATATTTTGTTACACCATGTTCGTTCGAAACAGAGTGACCAGCGTTGGGTCCACCAACTCGAACTAGAACGTCATATTCTTTTGATAAATATCCGGCGATTTGGCCTTTGCCTTCGCTCCCAAATTGGCCGCCGATCAATACATCTACACATCTTAAGTTCGGAGGTGCAAAGTGACCGAGCGCTACCGCAGTTCTTACGAATGTATCACCGAGAAGTGTGCGTCCGGTGTCGATCTTTAAATCAGCATCTCTGGACAGGACCTTTCTATTTTCTGGACGTAAAAAATCTGCCTGTGCCATCGTGAGGTTCTCATTTTTATTGGAGTACTCAATAAAGCGTTTGCTGAGCTCTTCGGTATCGGCGTTAAGATGAACGTGAAAAACTTTCCAGTCTTTCATTTTTCGAAAGTGTTCTATTTGAGATTTGTTGTATACAGAGTCGACAACAATTGATTTATTCTCCGGAAGTTTTGCAATCCTTTTCTTCACTGCGTCAGCGATCCATGCTCCTTTAGTTTTAATGTTCATTTTTCTTCCAGCTTCTTGCAAACTCAATCTATCCGAGGGCAAATTCATTTCGGTTGCATGGTGTTTTAATACTTGACTTGTCTTTATTTGACTATAGCCGAACTCACTTTTTAACTTCTTGGCCAGCCCAGTTCGGCCCGTTCTCAGGCGACCACTGATCAGCACAACTTGTCGCATAATCTACCTCGGTAATATGGATTTTATCGTTTCAATAACTTGATTCGCGATGTCCTGAGAGTTGTATTCTTCAGTATCGAATTTAATGTCTGCCAAAGGTAAAAGGGAGCCAACCTTTGCCTCTGTAGGATTTTGCTTCGCTTCCTCATAAGTAATGTGCTGATCATAATTCTCCTTGGCTTTTTTTCTGGCATAGAAGCGTTTCTTAAGTATGTTGTCGGGTGCTTCCAAGTGAACATGAAGAAAAATTCCGCTGTATTTATCCTTCAATATTGAAATCTGGAAATCTTTTCGCACACTGTCTAGAATTAATTTCGGAGGCTCCTTACCTTCCCAATCAATATTTTCAACTAGATCAACCAGCCAGTACCCCCCCGTTTCTTGATCTAACATATCTCCGAATTCCTGCAAGGATTGTCTTTCTGTATTTAAGCCCTCCTGGATTGCCCGATTAAATAAATACTCGCCTGTGCTCACTCTGGAAAAACCATATTGTTCAACCAGAACTTTGGTAACCGAAGATTTCCCCGAGCAAATCTCTCCGCTAAATGCAATGGTGCAGGCTTCACTAAACATTGTCGAATTCAAGTCCATTTCCACGCCAATCGGGTGATTCCAGTGCATGGCTGATATAATTTATAACTGAAGTCACGTATTGGTCATTTCGATGATATAAGCAACCTGGTAACTCCTCTGAGAGTGTCCAGGTACATTCATAGGAATCTAGGATACGGCGAGCTATTGCTGTGTCATCAGAGTGATAACAGGTAATTTTTGTGTTATGAGGGAGACTAAATTGGGATGGCACAAGAACCTCGATCATCGTCCCCTGTCCGTAATGGCTGAGTAGTAAAGCGTTCTTGTCGTCGTTTGTAATTGCGATTGGAATCTGTTTGGTTCCATAGTATCGGCCGTTATTATCATTTTCTGGCCATCCAGGCATTCCATCACGTCGGAGCCGACGAGTCATCGCAACGTTGTATCGACAGAGGTGGTATTCCGTATTTTCAAAAGCTTCAACCGGAACTTCAATTGCCACATGCGGAAATCCTCTCTTTAGTTTTGCCATAAGAATTCTAGGACGATCCTCAAGAGTCATGAATACGTACTCTTCAAATCCACGTTGGACGTCGCTGGATCGAGACTTTGACCGAAAATGAGATTCTTCAAAACCATCACTGATCAGTGCCTTCTTGGACTTCAGTGAATGAGTTTGAACAATATGTGTAACGTAGTGCAGTGGCGCATAATGCGACACTTT
>JAPPMR010000545.1 GCA_028818995.1 Candidatus Poribacteria bacterium
GGAGAATGTCACCTTCGGTTGAAAAGATATACACTTGCAAGACAGGTCTTGACACCGATAGCCGACAGCACGAATCGCCTAAGTGCTACTGCCCGAAAATTGATTGGCGACTCCTACTTCTTCGCGACAGAATTCGACAACGCTGTCGCTGAATATAGAAAAGCGATTAGTCTCTCAAAATCGGATAAACTCACGAATGATGCACTTGAACGAATTGTCCTGATTCAAGATAATACTGACTATTTTACTATCCCGCTAACCGATTATGCAAACGCGCTTCAATTCCACCTAACTGGTAACATTGAAGCAGCAATCACACAGTGTGAGGATACGATTTCACTTTATCCAAAATCTCTAATTGTTGATGATGTGTGGATGCTTCTCGGTTCAATATATCGTTCCCAAAACGCTTATGGTGATGCTCTTCATTCATACCAACAAATAGTTTCCCAAGAAGGTCCTTTAGCAGCGGAGGCTTTAACACAAATAGCAGAAATATATCAAAAAAAGAGGGACTTTTCGAATGCTGTGGATACTTATACAACTCTACTTACAACATATCCAGACAACAGTATCGTTCCGCATGCAAGGCAACAGTTGGACAAAATTACGAAGTTAATGAAGAGTTCAGAATCCAATACCCCTTGATAATACTTGCCACAATTAATTTTATGCAATGGAAAATATCTCTAATCTACTGCTAATTTGCGTTCTACTGTCCGCATGCATCCTGCCTTTAAGTGCTGAAGAAGCAATTATCCACTTTTCTGATCAAACTGAAGCATCTGGAATCCATTTCAAACATATCAACGGGGCATCTGAAGAAAAATATTTACCTGAAACGATGGGGGCTGGTTGTCTGTTTTTCGACTATGACAACGACGGCTTCCTTGATATCTATCTTGTCAATAGCGGCAAATCTTGTGAGAACACTTCCCAACCCCGCACCCAAGCGGATGAGATGAATGTTCTTTACCGCAACAACGGCAATGGCACGTTTACAGATGTTACCGCTCAAGCTGGATTTCAGAAAAATAACGGCTACGGCATGGGATGTCTCTCTGCTGATTACGACAACGATGGAGATGCAGACCTATATCTCACAAATTTTGGGAGAAATCAACTCTACCGCAATAATGGTGATGGCACGTTTACTGATGTTACATCCCATGCTGGTGTTGGCGATGCCCATTGGAGCGTGAGTGCATCCTTTGGTGACTACAACTTTGATGGATACCTTGATCTATACGTAGTGAACTATTTGGAATATCAAGTTAAAACAGCACATCCATGTTTGCTCGAAGGTGTTCATATCTACTGCGGTCCACATGAATATCCCGGTGCAAGAGACACGCTCTATCGCAACAATGGTGATGGCACTTTCACGGATGTCACTGGTCGGTCAGGTGTCCGTAATACTGGAAAAGGATTAGGTGTCATTTGGACAGATTACAACAATGATGGCTATCCAGATATTTTCGTGGCAAATGATGCTGTGCAAGACTTTTTATATCGCAATAACGGTGATAGCACATTTACAGAGGTTGCGGTTTCAGCAGGTATTGCATATAACTCAGAAGGACGCGCTACAGCAAGTATGGGAATTGCAAATGGCGATTACGATAATGACGGGATGTTAGACCTTTTTGTCACAAATTTCTCGTTGGAAGTCAATAGCCTTTTCCATAACGATGGTGATGGCTTCTTCACGATGACTACGTTTGAAACGGGACTTGCCGAACCCAGTTTTTCCCAACTCGGTTTTGGCACACAATTTCTTGATGCAGACAATAACGGTTTATTAGACATCTTTGTAGCGAACGGGCATGTGTGGGACAACGTCGCACAAATCACGCCGTCCCTTTCTTACAAACAAACGTGTCAATTGTTTTATAACACTGGAACAGGAGGTTTCAAGGAAATATCTAAAGCAGTAGGGAAGTTTTTCACCCGTCCTGTGGTCGCGCGCGGCACTGCTATCGGTGATTATGATAACGATGGAGACGTAGACATTCTGGTCTCATGTTGTAGAGAGAGTACTGTACTTCTCCAAAACGACTCTAAAACAGAAAATTATTGGGTAAAAGTTCAATTAGTTGGTACTAAGAGCAACCGTGACGGAATTGGTGCTAAAGTTAAGGTGCAGACAGGTGAAAAAACGCAAATCAAAGAGGTTTCCTGCGGCGGCAGCTACGCATCTGGAAGTGAACGTGCAATCGTTTTTGGGCTTGGCACGCATTCAACGGTACAATCAATTGAAGTGAAATGGTTGGGAGGACATGTCCAGAGACTTGAAAATCTTTCAGCGAACCAAGTGATCCGTATTGAAGAAAATCGCTAATTGACTTGACAATTCCGTCAATCAACCTTAAAATTAATAGATAGGAGGATATATATTGATGAAAAATAGAAACTTTTGGAAAATTGTTTGTTATAGTGCAATCGTGTGTTTGTTCACATCAATGTCTGCATGGATAGGCACTGCAGATGCAGCAGAATCGTTTGGCGACACATTTGAGGGTGGCAAACTGAAAAATCCCAATTGGAAATGGCAAAACGAACCACCTACATGGGATATTGATGAAACCCGAAAAGGGTTCCTAACCATTGATAGTGAAAACAATCGAAATGTGTGGGCATCGGACGCTTCACATTTTTTGTATCAGGAAACTGAGACAGACATGTTTGATGTTGAAACCCATTTCTTCGCTAAATGGGACACCAATTCTGGGGTCAATGGACTTCTTGTGAAAAGCCCTGCTGACAATAACTGGGTAACCCTCAAATTCTGGTCACGAGATGCTAGTCCCAGAGGACACATCCAGTTCCAACGTAAACAAGCTGGGATGGGGCGACCTGATGTCCAGTGGAGATTTGGTGATTGGGGTGACATTGAACTGTCCCTCCGACTCAAAAAAGAGGGTAATACATACACTGCATGGTACAAAGCAGAGGGAGATGAGGATTGGATGGATATCGGAGAAGGCACCTTTGCCCTGACTCCACCACTTTGGCTCGGTATCTATGCAGGTGTAGCCTCAGGTACAGGTAACTTAGAGGTTGGATACGAATACTTTAGAGACAATATCAACGTCACAGATGTTGAACCTGAGGGAAAGGTAGCAACAACGTGGGGTATGGTAAAATCTCGTTATTAGTTCTAAGGTGGGCAGACGGGGGTTTGCCCACCTTTTCCGTATATAAAAAGTTTTCAACAACTGTAGATAATATCTTGTTTACGCAAATATCGTATTGTTGAAGTTTATAGTAGAGATATTTTAGATATCATGTAGGAGAAAAAAATGAAAATTCGAAATTTAAATTCTTACTTACAGAATTCCCATTCTGTATGTGGGAAAATCCTTTCTTATAGTATCATCGCTTGTCTGTTTGCCACGCTAACGATTTGGGTAGGCGGCGTAGATGCAGCAGATTCATTTGGCGACCCGTTCGACGGTGGCAAATTGAAAAACCCCAATTGGAAATGGCAAAACGAGCCACCTAATTGGGACATTGATAAAACACGCAAGGGTTTTCTATATATTGATAGTGAACCCAACCGAAATATTTGGCAAGGGGATGCCTCTCATTTTTTATACCAGGAAACTGATACTGATATGTTCGATGTTGAAACCCGTTTCTTTGCAAGATGGGAAACGAATTCTGCGGTGAACGGACTCCTCGTAAAAAGCCCTGGCGACAATAACTGGGTAACTATTAAATTCTGGTCACGAGATGCTGGCCCCAAAGGGCAAATCCAGTATCAAAAAAGGCAAGCTGGGATGGGGCCGGGTGATGTGCATTGGAAAGAGGAATTCGGTGATTTTGGTGACGTAGAGCTGTCCCTCCGACTCAAAAAAGAGGGAGATAAATACACTGCTTGGTATAAAACAGCGAAAGATGAAGATTGGGTAGATATCGGTGTAGGTAACTTTAAACTGAATCCGCCACTTTGGCTTGGCATCTATGCGGGTGTTGCCGCAGGTGCTGGCAAGCTTGAAGTAGAATACGAATATTTTAGAGACAACATGAACCCATTCCCTGTTGAACCGGGTGGTAAAGCGACAACAACTTGGGGTGCAGTTAAAACCCGATACTGATATTAAGGACGGTAAACGTAATGCGATACAGTTTAATCATTTTTCTTTGTTTCTGTGTCGTTTCTCCCCTATTGGCTGAGACTTTCACAGATGTTAGTCAAGCGGCAGGGGTTCACCAACGAGAGATTCCAGTTGATGAAAATTCCGGGGCTTGGATGGGCCCCGGTGCCGCTGCTGTAGATTATGATAATGACGGGTGCTGGCTTGACGTTTTCGTTGTTGGTGATGGTGGCTTACCTAACGCGCTTTACCACAACAACATTGATGGAACATTTACGGATATTGCAGAAAAAGCAGGTGTTGCGAACACACCAAACGGACGCGGATGCGTTTGGTTCGACTATAACAATGATGGCTGGCGGGACCTATATGTAACCTGTGCGGGACCAAACTTTCTCTTTATGAACAATGGGGATGGCACTTTCACAGATGTAAGCGAAGAGGCAGGGGTCGCTGATGCACAGCACGGCACCAGTGCATCGGTTGCTGATTATGACCACGATGGTTGGTTGGATATCTATGTTGCGAACTGGGGTCGTCCAGCTTCCCTTTTAGTTTTTGAACCTGCTCCAAGAATTAATGTGCTGTATCGTAACAAAGGGGATGGCACCTTTGAAGAGGTAACGCAGGCAGCTGGCGTTGCTGACGATGGAATTGCATGGGGCGCTATCTTCTTCGATTACAATGGCGATACTTGGGCAGATCTGTTCGTAGCAAATGACCACGGTCCCGATAAACTTTATCGTAACAATAGGGATGGCACCTTTGCAGATGTTTCAGAGCAGTCTGGCATTGTTACACTCATCAGGGGAAAACCGACTGGCGCGATGGGACTGTGCGTCGGAGATTATGATAACGATGCTGACCTTGATCTTTTCGTTACAAACTATGATGAGGACCTGCTTTGGAGAAATAACGGTAATGGTACATTCACTAACGTTGCTGAAGCAGTTGGTGTAGCAAATGTAGGTGTAGGCTGGTACGCCACTTTCGTTGACTTTGATAACGATGGGTATCGGGACCTTTATGTTGTCAACGGTGATGTAGATAATTCACAAAAGACCAATCGCAACCGTCTCTATCATAATAATCGAAACGGAAAGTTTGTTGATCGCTCCGATGCGTTTAATGCAACTGTTGATTCTGTTGCACGTGGTGCAACCGCTGGCGATTTTGACAACGACGGTGATGTTGACTTCTTTGTCGTCAATAACACTGGCAATACACTTCTTCTAAACGATCTTGATCCTTCCTTTTATATCAGTAAACCTGCTTCTCAGGAGAACTTAACTCAGATTCAACGTACCCTTTTACCGCTTAGATATGCGGGTGATGCTGTCTCTCGGCGCAACTTAGCTAAAAATCAACGTCTCAAAATTCGTTTGCATGGAACAAAGAGTAACCGTGACGGCATCGGCACACGGGTTGCAGTGAAAGTAAGAGACTTCGTTCAAACCCAAGAATTAATTGGCGGCACCGGTTTTTTGGGTAGCGACAGTTTAGAACTTGAATTTGGACTCGCAGGGGCTTCTCACATCGATTCTATTACTCTTACGTGGCCCTCCGGAATTGTTGATACCTATGAAGATATCTATGCCTCAGACCTGTTTATTTTTACTGAAGGAGAAATACAAAAGTTTGTTGTAGCAGTTGAACCAACAGGAAAACAGGCGACAACGTGGGGAAAGATAAAAACTGCAGAGGTGTTTCAAAACTATCCTAACCCGTTTAACCCAGAAACGTGGATTCCGTATAACCTTTTTGAATCCAGTGATGTAAAATTCTCTATCTTCGCCCCAAGTGGTGAATTGGTGCGAGAATTTAAACTTGGACTACAGGCGCGTGGTAAAAATAAATTGCATTGGGATGGGAAAAACGCTAATGGTGAAACTGTTGCCAGTGGAATCTATTTCTATCAGTTCAAGGCAGGCAATACGCAAAGCGTGCGGAAAATGTGGTTAATGAAGTAAATTTGGTCCGATAAAATATGAGGAGAGGAAAATGGCTTTAATAATAGAAGAAGGCAAAATAAGCAATGGACACATTGTCCTATCTAAACCTCTTTCCTTACCGGAAGGCACTGAAGTACGCGTACACATAGAACCCGTAGATCCAGCTATTGTTAGCGATGATGACAGTCAAAACAAGGATTCCGACGAATCTGAAGAATTTGCTAACTTACCCTGCTTCGGGATGTGGGCCGATCGAGAGGATATGCGTGACAGTGTCGCGTGGCTGCGCAAGGAGAGAGAAAAGTGGCAACAGCGGTTCACACGGACGGAGTGATTGATTCAAATATTCTTATTGATGCTATGAATGGCATTGTAGATGCTTTTGCGTTTTTGGAAGAACAGCAAGTGGCAGAAATAAAGATTAGTATCGTTTCAGCTATGGAATTAATTGTCGGTTGTCGCAACAAACTTGAAATGAAAGAACTGCAGAAATTTTTTCAAAAATGCACATTTTTACCGGTTACTGCTACTATCTCACAGATTGCCTTTCAACTGATGCAGTCGTTCTACCTCAGCC
>JAPPMR010000867.1 GCA_028818995.1 Candidatus Poribacteria bacterium
CCATCGGAACAGGTTTAGCGTTTTTACATTTAGGATAACCACTACATGCTAAGAAACGCGCACCTGCACGACTCTGCTTGATAACCATCGGTTCACCACACTTTTCGCAGAGCGTATCGGTTTCTTCCGGTTCAGCGGCTGCAGTATCATCACCGTTCAAAGCTTTGATATTTTCACATTCAGGATAGTTAGAACATCCAAGAAAGCGACCATATCTGCCCCATTTCACAATCATATTACCGCCGCACTTGTCGCACTGCTCACCCGAGTCGGTTTCCATCGCTTTTCGCGCCTCATACATCTTGTCAGGTGCCTCTTCCAATGCTTCTTGGAACGGCGGATAAAATTCACCGAGGGTGTCAACCCAATCTACCTCGCCTTCAGCGATAGTATCAAGTTTCTGCTCCATCTCCTTCGTAAATTCAACGTCAACAATATTGGGAAATCCATGAATTAGGAGTTCGTTGACAAGTTTACCAACATCTGTGGGGAGAAGTCTACGCTGCTCCATTGTTACATAACCGCGGTCCTGAATCGTGGAGAGGATTGTTGCGTAGGTACTTGGCCTGCCGATTTCTTTCGCTTCTAATGCTTTGACAAGCGTTGCCTCATTATAGCGAGGTGGCGGTTGCGTATAGTGTTGTTTCGGATCTAACTTGCGTAGATCAAGCGTTTCACCTTCCTTAACATTTGGCAAGGTGGTGTTCCCTTCGTCAGTGTTGTTTTCATTAGTAGTAACATCGTCTTGACCTTCCATATAGACTCGTCTGAACCCATCAAATTTAATCACGGAACCGGTGGCACGGAAGATATAACGTCCAGCCTTGATATCAATCGTTGTAGCATCAAAGATAGCAGGATTCATTTGACTTGCGATGAACCGCTTCCAAATCAATTCATAAAGACGATATTGTTCTTTATTCAGATATGATTTCAAAGATTCGGGAGTTCGCAATGGTAATGTGGGACGGATCGCCTCATGTGCGTCTTGTGCGCCTCCTTTACTTGGGTGTGAAACGGCACGTGTAGGTAAATACTCCGCTCCATAAGTTGTGTCTATATATTTTCGAACTTCGCCGATAGCATCCTGTGCAATACGCGTTGAATCGGTGCGCATATAGGTGATAAGTCCAACTAACCCCTCTTTTCCAATATCTAACCCCTCATATAGTTTTTGTGCCACCATCATTGTTCTTTTAGCAGTAAACCGAAGTTTCCGGGCAGCTTCCTGTTGCAAAGTACTCGTGATAAACGGTGCGGCAGTCTTCTGTCTGCGTTCGCGTTTCTGAACTTTCTCAACAACGTAGGTTTGTTCCTTCGCGTCTGCCGCTAACTCTTTCGCGCGTGCTTCATCAATACGGAAACCGTAGTTGTTAATCTCGCCCTTCTTCGTGCCGATTTTATGTAATTTTGCAGGAAAGAGATGCTCCTTTGGTGTCGGTGTTAATGTTGCAGTCAGTGTCCAATACTCTTCCGGTTTAAATGCTTCAATCTCTGCTTCTCGTTCACAGATAAGCCGCACAGCAACAGATTGCACCCGTCCTGCGCTCAGTCCCGGTTTAACGCTGCGCCACAAAATCGGACTAATCTGATATCCGACAAGTCTATCTAAAACACGTCGCGCCTGTTGCGCATCAACAAGTGCTTGGTCAATCGTGCCGGGATTTTGAATTGCTTCTAAAATAGCAGTTTGTGTCACTTCGTTGTATACAATGCGATAGATAGGTTTCTTTGTTTTCTTTAATTCGGTCGCAAGATGCCAGCAGATCGCTTCACCTTCCCTGTCAGGGTCTGCGGCGAGATAGATACAATCGACTTTTTTTGCCTTTTCTTGAATTGCTTTAACAACTGGACCTTTTCCACGAATCAGCACATATTTCGGTTTAAAATTGTTCTCAACATCAACCCCAAGTTCCTTTTTCGGCAGGTCGCGGATATGTCCAACAGAGGAGTCAACGATATAGTCTTTTCCTAAGATTTTTTCGATAGTTTTTGCTTTCGCTGGTGATTCAACAACAACTAATGATTTCGGCATTTTCTATTCTGTGTGTTCCTTATATTATGAATGCGTTTTGGATATAAAAGTAAGTAGACGGTTGTGTTCTACCTAAAATGCTATGGACATTTCATCATCTTGCAGTGGTTTATATAGTGAGTGTATTTATTTTAAAACGTCTAAAATCCGATAAAGTGACAGAAAAAGGAGAGATTCGCCATTTCATACCAGTTTTGCATTGTGTCGGCAGTAATAAGAGGCACGAAGTTGTAATTAGTAGACGAATGAAATTAGGTCGGTCAGTAACTGCCGCATCTCTGTGCGGTGAACAATATGGTCAATAAAACCGTGTGCAACTAAGGATTCTGCTTTTTGAAAGTTTTCAGGTAGTTCTTCTTGTAAACTTGCAACAGCAAGGGGCCCCGCAAAACCGATACGCGCCCCGGGTTCCGCAACAATCACGTCACCAAGTGAGGAATAACTTGCAGTCGCACCACCAAACGTCGGATCGGTGACAACGGAAATATAGAACCCACCTTTTTTGGCGTATTCAGTGCAGGCGGCAGCAGTTTTTGCCATCTGCATTAACGCTAAAGTGCCTTCCTGCATCCGCATGCCCCCGCTCACGGAAACGATAACGAGCGGTAATTGGTTTTCACCGGCATGCTCAATACATCGGGTAACTTTCTCACCGATAACAGCACCGCACGTACCACCGATAAATCCGACATCTCCGATTGCAATCGCTACTGGATAATCCCCAATTTTTGCGGTGCCAGAGAGCATCTCTGAGCGGAGTCCTGTTTTCGCGATGTCGCGTTCAAGTTTGTCTGGATACTCCGGAAACTCCAGCGCATCAATTGAATAGAGATTCGTATCGGTTTCTTGAAAACTATCGGTATCCACAAGCAGATCAAGCCGCTCATGTGCACTCATCGGATAATGTGCATCACATTCGGGGCAAACCTTGTGGTTTTTCGTTAACGCTTCTATTTCAATGTCCGCGTTGCAATTTCTGCAGACAAAGGTTTTTGGTGTGTCGCTCATTCTATTTCTCTGCTGATGTAACTCACAACTTATACCCTTTAAATGATACTATTCAAGACTGGGTTTGTCAACTTTAATTGCGCTTTACTTACTTTTAACAGCAGAGAAAAGGGGTGTGCAAAGTTTTTGCATGAATACCATTTCTCTTGTTGGAGGGGTTTTCAACCCCGCTGAATACCAAAAGCGTATTCAGCGTTGATTTGGATGAATACCGCAGATGGATTCATCGTTGATATGGGGTTGATTCCGATAAATCGGGCTTACAAAGCCCTCCTACAAGAAAAGCAGCGGTTAATAACAAAAACTTTACATCTCTGAAAGCGGACATCCTTTGATTTCTTCTGTGCAATACTCTATAAAAATAGCGATACACGTTCTATCGCGAAAATCCTGAACGTTTGATGTGTGCCCATCTTGTCGTGAGTTTGCCTTCAGGTTCAACAGAAAGAAACCCTTCAACACCACTTCCCAAAGTTTTAATCTCAGCTTCATCCAAAGCACGGGAAAAGACAGCGGCATCATCAATTGCACCACCATAACCCTCTCCGCCTTCTCCACCAAGCCGATAAATTGCGTTAGCACCTCGGGTTTCTTGGAAGTCCGATTCTTTAGTCATCTTACCGTTTACATAAATTCTGAATTTCTTACTATCGCTTAGAACAACTACATGAGTCCATTCATCCTTTTTGACCACGCCTCCATCTGTTTGGCACAGCACTGTCCATCCACCGACCTGTCCTCGCCAAGACAATAAGCCTTGATCCTTATTGACAAAGAAGGTGTTGTGACCGGAAGCACCGGGTAAACTCCGCCAAATTTGTTGCCAAGCACCGCCTTCAAAGGTTGGATTAATCCAGACAGAGATTGTAAATGGATCACTTTTAAAAAGGTCACCATGTAGCGTATCGGATGCCGCCATCTCAACGTGTGCTCCTACGTTAAGATGGATTGCGTCTCCAAATTTACCTTTATCCCATTTAGAATCACCTTTAATCACACCGTTGTTTTCATTTCCAGAAGAATCGTCAGGGTTACCGTCAAACGAATAGTATGCTACTAATGCAGCTTCTTCAGCAGTAACACCTATAGTCATCCACACCAAGAGAAAGGCAAATGACATAATACATATCAATACTTTCATCGTAATCGCTCCTTTAAAATAATTCTCTATCGTAGTTGAGAATTCTGTTCAATTATGAATAGTTAGGTGATCGGCTACAGTTTTCACTTCTAATAAACAAAATACTAACATACCTGATAAAAAATGTCAATTTTTGGGTTTTGGGAGCTATCAGAGATTTAAGGACGTACAGGTTATTATCATTTCAAGTGGAAGGCAGGGAACGGTGAGAAGGTAGGTGTAGATGCGTTTTTTTACTGAATAAAAGCAGGGTAATTGAATATCTCTTAAGAATTTGTTTCCTACGGATCGGCAGTCCAACTCTGTAACAACTGAATAGTATCAGATGTCATTATGGTAGATACAACTTGATATGCCGCGAGAAGGATCTGCCCTATTTTTTTCTTGCCAGTTTCACTGCTGGTACAGGCTTGTTCTATTTCCTGCAATATATTCACATTCATTTGCAGCATCGCTCCAGATTTTATTTTTTCAAGCCATTGTGCAGAAAGCATCTCAGCTAAACTTGTCATAACAGGATCTAGCCACGTTAGATTTTTTATGAGAGAAGTGGATATAAAAATATGTGCATGAAATAGGTTTTCTGTATTCGTTTCCTTATTTTCAATGACTTTGAATGCTGCTGTAAGTAGTTTTACATCATCAACATTTCTTGTTTTCATGACTGTAAGAGCCTGATTTTGATCCGTGAGTAACATCGATTCAATTTGATCAAGGGCGAAAAATATGTTTTCTTTAATAGCAAGTTCAGACGAACTGGCACGCCATATAGCAAGAATTTCATGTGTATCTATATCCGTTGATTTTTGAATAAGGAGGGATGCTACTAATATAACAATGATATTTTCAACAGACGTGAAAATAGGTAAATTTGTGATAGGTATCAGATCAATTCCCTCTTCTCCGATCCCTTTACCATTTTGGAGGTGCTTTTGTATTGAGTCGCAGGCATTTGCCAATTGTTGTATACGTTTTGGCAGTTCATTGAAGGTTTTGTTTCTAAAATCATATTGTGTTTTAAGAATAGAAAGGAAGAAGTTTATATCTGGATGTGTCTCAGGGGTAGTGACTTGTAAGGCATGTTCCAAAATCGTTGTTTCATGCTCAAGGTTGTACTCAATTTGTGCTAGATAGAGCCATGTATATTCAATTGGGGAATCGGGTAGGTTTAAAACCTCTTCATTAGTTTCCTGATTGCTACAAAAACCTGCCGAGGGTTCAACATGTTCGGAAGAAAGATTTTGACTCCCATAACATGCTACCCAAATCCATTTTATAACGCAATTTAGTCGCTTCTTTAGAGTAAAGTAATTGAGATCTGAATTATTTTGAGGAAGCGTCTCAAATTTTTCCAAAGCCAGATTCAATAACTTGATACTATCCAACATATTGTCTGCCTTAAAGTTTGCAAATCCAGCATCCGCATATAAACCGATATATTTGTCGGTGTTCTCAATCTTTTGAGTTTTTTTAGCACCTTCTTCAAGGAAGATAGCCGCTTTCTTCCAATCGTCCAAGTGTGCAGCACATATAGCGGCTCTACGATATTCCTCTAAAGGTCCAATGTTTAATTGTTCTGAAGGCGGATCCCATTTTGGGAGTATATTCTCGTAAATATGAAGTGCTTCTTGGTAACGTTCCTGGCGAAAATATACCATTGCTTGTGCTTCTTCTAACACTGGTAAGGCTCCTACTTTTGATATATTTTCTTGGAGGATTTCATGGGCAGTATCAGAATTGTTTAAGTATTCATCATGTATGATAGCTTTTCCTTTTGCTAATGCGGCAGTAATATGCGGATAACCCCAGGCAGTAGTTCTTTCAATTACTTTATCAAAAGCTGTAAGACACTTTTTCCAATCGGGATTTTCAAGATTTGCTTCTGCCAACCAAACGCCACTAATCAAAAGCTGCGCTTCAATACTATTCTCTCCAAAGTCAGCCAATAATAAAGTCCGAATTTCTGGCTGAAGTTCATCCAATGCATCAATAAGGTCAATGAGAAACGGCGCGTAAATAGGAGGACGCGCATAGATAAAACTAAATAGAAAACTAAAAAAATTTGATTTTTTTATATTGTATTCTTCTAATCGTCCCATGGAATTAAGATATTCCTCCCATATCTCTTTATCACTGTCTTTGATATCAATCATTTCTTTAAGATAACCTATCAATTTCTTAGCTGGAAGTTGCCCTTGATTATATTTCAGTATCTCTGTTGCTAGCATTAAGCGAGACAATAGATATGATTGACGTGGTTCATAAGGTTTGGTTTCTTTATCCCAAGCTTCAAGTATTTTCAGTGCGTGATCTGGTTTCACCTCAACCGCAATGCGATACTGTAATGATCGAAACAGTTGATTTACAAAGGCATCACCAGGGAATAATTCTTCGGGAGGATCAATTTTAATGTGTGCTAACAACGAGAATTCTTG
>JAPPMR010000229.1 GCA_028818995.1 Candidatus Poribacteria bacterium
ATTTGTATGAGATGTCCGAACCTAACAAAACGTCGGTATGTTCAAGGTGTTACATCTTTCACACAACGAAATCCAAAATCGTTGTAATAAGTGGTCGTTGGAACTTCACTGTTCCGAAGAGAAACCCGGACTACCACAGCACTACAGGTGCGGGAGCCACTACGTAACACACGATTAGACTGAATAGTTTCGGCATTTTCTATTACCCATTCTATGTTGTTTGTGCTCGACATTGCATCCTTGCTGGGTAAAATCAGATTATTTTCAAGCCAGTCAACAAAGGTTGTTCCTAAAATTGGATTCTTGACAGGGGAATCTGAATAGAAGTTAGGTTCATGCGCGTCAAGACACCACTCCCACACGTTCCCTGCCATATCGTAGAGTCCATAAGCATTAGGAGGGTAACTTCCGACAGGTGCATTCCATTCGTAACCATCATCGGCATTTTGATCAGCATGATTTGTATTCGAGTTTTTATCAGAAAAATTACATTGCGTTCCATCTGGTGGAGCGTCACCCCATGGATACATCTTACCTTTCAAACCGCCACGCGCTGCTTTCTCCCATTCTGCTTCTGTCGGCAACCGCTTACCTGCCCATTTTGCATACGCCATTGCATCATGCCAACTCACGCAGACTGCAGGATGTTTATCTGTTGGTGAATATTTGGAAACCCAAGGGAGTAACGGACGGTGTCCTGTCTCCTTGACAAACTTCTTGTACTCACCAACGGTAACTTCGTGTATGTCCATATAGAATGCGTCCACGTAGACGGTATGTACAGGTCTTTCCTCAAGTTTAAAATTATTACTTCCCATCTCAAACTCTCCTGCAGGAATCAGCACCATTCCTTCGGGTGCCTCCGCCTCTTTATCCTCAGCAGGTCCAAGTACGGAAATGGCAAACGTGCATATCACAGTTAAAACTAAGAGAACCATAACATTTTTCATACTTTTTCTATAGGTCTGCAGACTTCACCTATACCCTCCTCTAAATATGTAATGAAACTGGGAGACTTGTCTTATGCTATGAGATAATTGATTTTTTTACGTTTCAGATGCTTGCCACTGTAGCGCTGCTTCTAATAGTGCATTCGCCAAAAATTCTGGGTTTACTTCGTCTTTCCCTCGGAAAGTACGGACCCGTTCACCACGAATCTTTAAAACGGCAAGTTCTTTTCCACCTAAATGGATCCCCACCTCAGCGTTACGTGTCTCACCAGGTCCATTTACTTCACACCCCATCACTGCTATATCCATGTTTATACCATGTTTTTCCAAAAGCTCCTCCGCAGCAGCAACGATGTTTTCATAATTTGCATCAGGATCACCACGTCCACAGAAAGGACAAGAGATAACATTTAATATATTTTCTGCCATACCAAGCGCACGCAGCAGCTCTTTCGCAGTCAAAACCTCCTCAACAGGATCACCTGTGATAGAGATACGGATTGTGTCACCGATGCCTTCTAACAACAGTGTTCCGATCCCAAGTGTAGATTTAACATGTGCACGTCGTGGTGTGCCAGCTTCTGTTACGCCAAGATGCAACGGATAACGAACTTTCGCTGAAAGCAATCGGTTCGCTTCTATCATCCGAAGTGGGTCGCTGGATTTGACGGAGATAGCAATATCTGTAAAGTCATGTTCTTCGCAGATATTGACATGCCGCATTGCGCTCTCTACTAACGCCTCTGCTGTCGGTGAGGGATACTTTTCCAAGAGGTCTTTTTCGAGAGAACCTTCATTAACACCGATACGAATCGGAATATTTGCGGCTTTTGCAGCGGACAACACCTGTGCAATCCGCTCTTCGTTGCCTATGTTGCCCGGATTGATGCGGACCTTTGCGACACCTGCATCCACTGCGGCGAGGGCAAATCTATAGTTAAAATGAATATCGGACACAATCGGTACTGGAGAACGTTTTACTAATGTGCTAAGTGCTTTCGCGTCTTTTTCATCTGGCACTGCGACGCGGACAATCTGCGCGCCTGCTTCCGCGCACCGCTCAACTTGCGCTAACGTAGCATCGACGTTGTGCGTCAACGTGGTGGTCATCGTTTGAATAGAGATGGGACTGCCACCGCCAATTGGCACGGTGCCGACTTGTATTTTTTGTGTTGGTTTCCGATTATCAATCTGAATAAGTTCTTTCATATTTATAGTGGTTGTCAGTTTAAGATTTTTTTATGGCTGCAGTTATATTTCTTGATAGATGCCAAGTTGCAAAACACTTCTACCTTGTGCCTACAAGTGGTGTAAGTGCTTCAAGGAAACGTTCATTTTCCTCTTGTTTGCCGATTGTGACCCGAATTGCGTCAGGATAGCCGTAGCCCGCCATTGCACGTACGATAACCCCTTTTTTCATCATGGCATCTGCTAAATCTGCACCGGGTTGGTTAACAAAAACCATGATAAAATTTCCTTCTGTTTTGATATAACGAAGACCTAATTTATCAAATGCAGCGTATAAGAAAGTCTTACCAGATGCATTCAGCTTTTGGCTTTCCTTAACGTGATCGGTATCTTTGAGTGATGCACGTGCTGCTGCTTGTGCGACCGCATTACAGTTAAACGGTTGCCGGACAGGGTTCATCGTTGCGATGATGGTGGGTGGCGCAATACCGTAACCAATCCGCAAGCCTGCGAGACCGTAGATTTTGGAAAATGTTCGGGTGATAATGAAATTACGTTCTTCCATGACGTAAGGCAATGTCTGTGGATAGTCGGAATGTGAGACATATTCATAATACGCTTCGTCAAAGATTACTAATACATTTTCTGGCACTTGCGCCATGAATTGTGCTGTTTCTGCAGCTGTAACCATCGTTCCGGTCGGGTTGTTTGGATTTGCAATAAAGATAGCCTTTGTTTTATCTGTTATTGCCGCTGCCATTGATGGCAAGTGGTGTGTATCGTTTTGCATCGGCACAACAACGTGCGTTGCCCCACAAACTGTGGTAACGAGTTTATAGACGACAAACGCACCTTCTGCATAAATCACTTCGTCCCCAGGACCGAGGTAGGTCTCACCGACAAGTTGCAGCACCTCATTAGAACCGTTTGTTAAAATCAATTGTTCTTCGGTAACACCAAGATGTTTAGCTAAATCTGCTTTGAGATAATAGGCATTTCCGTCAGGATAAAAATGTGCCTGTTTGGCACTTTCTTGAATTGCTTGCATCGCTAAAGGAGAGGGACCGAGCGGGTTTTCATTTGATGCTAACTTGATAATATCAGAAATACCGAGTTCGCGTTTGACCTCTTCAATCGGTTTACCACCCTGATATGCCTTAATGGTTTCAATACCGGGTTTCGGGGTTAATTTTTTCTTTTTTATAATCACGGGTTTCCTAATGTAAAATTTTTGTTGTTAGCTGAGATTCATCTTCAAACTTGTTTTCCGAGTTTTCTATGCTTTGCATTTATAGTATAGCATAGTTTACGTCTTTTTTCAACTTGCTATCCATTAGTAATTGTGGTATAATTAAAGCGGGTATTCTGAAAAGGAGGCGAAGATACGGATGGCATACATAATTTGTGAACCTTGTATAGACGTAAAGGACACTGCCTGTGTTGAGGCTTGTCCAGTGGATTGCATACATACCGTTGAAGGCGAAAATCAACTCTACATTGATCCCGGTGTGTGTATTGACTGTGCAGCGTGTGTTCCCGCATGCCCTGTGGAAGCAATCTATATGGAAAGCGAAGTGCCAAGCCAGTGGGAATCATTTATTGATATTAACAGTAAGTTTTTTGAAACATTTGTTTATCCTGAAACTGAAGATGACGAAGCTGACGGTACGGGACAAGGTAAGGGGAAAGAACAAGGTGTACCAGAAGAATTTGTGCAGCTGCCAGATGCAGTCGGTTCATCCTTGCGTGCGCCTTTGGGTTTGCTAACCATGCTCGGACAACCGATCTTGGGTGCGTTCTCAGCAAGTTTCAAAGCACAGTTAGAAGAGATGGCAGGAAATCCTCGTGTTTTCAGTGCTGCTGTTTCAACTGGGATTAACAGTTTAATCAATCTAATTCTGTATCCACTTGTACTTTTCTTCATTCAAACAAGAGGGGATATTGCCAATCTCTTTACGCCTGCAGGCAATTTTATGATCTTTTTAGGCATAGTTATTGCTATTGCCGAAGGTATGTTTCGTTTTAAAGCAGAACTCACTTCAACACCTGACGATGAACAAGCTCGCTATGGTGCTTCTTTCTACGGATGGATACCCTCACTCTTTGCTACGCCAGTTCTCAAAGCGATGCGTTCTGTTTTAGTAAAAGACCCCGCAGCACAGCGAACAACAATGCCTGGTGCCGTTCAGACTGACGGTTCAATTTTCTCCGATGATATAAAAGAACGATACCGCCGTTACGGAATGGTTAATCGCGTTTTGGAAACTGCAGATTACTATCAGATTGAGATTGAGTTTCCACGATGGGTGCCAAATTCGTCTGCCAAAGAAACTTTTGAGCTTCCAGATAGAATGCCACATTACGATTATGAAGTTTATCTCAGTTCTCCTTATGCTTCTTCGGATGCTTCTCCTGCGCCAGGGAGCGTTGTAACAGTGCAAACCCAGCTTCCCAGAAATCCCGATAAACCACAACAATTCGCCGACCCACGGTTTGAGAAGGTCGTTGGGCGCACCAGTTCATTTCCTGATGGCTTTAGGAATATCTTTCCTATTCCGGGACAACCCGAAGATTTTCACGCAAAATATAGGAATAGGATGCTTGAAATTGTTGTGCCGAAGATAGGAACGTATGATGAACTGGCGTTAGAGCAACCTGTTCACTATGCAAAGCTTAAGGGATAGAGAGAAGTTAGTCGCTTGGGATAAAGATTACCTCTGGCATCCTTTCACACAAATGCGTGATTGGTTGGCAGAGGAACCGATTATTATTGAACGCGGCGAAGGGGTATATCTGATTGATATTGATGGAAATCGGTATCTTGATGGGATTGCCTCTATGTGGACAAATGTTCACGGACACAACCACCCTGAACTGAACGCTGCCCTTAAAGCACAGTTAGATCAGATTGCCCATTCCACACTGCTCGGTTACAGCAACATTCCAGCAATTCAACTTGCCCAGAAACTTGTTGAAATTACACCATCAGGACTCAACAAAGTTTTTTACTCCGATAACGGTTCAACTGCGGTTGAAGTTGCACTGAAAATGGCGTATCAGTACTGGCAGCATAAAGGACAACCGCAACGAAACCTTTTTGTTCACTTTGATAAGGCATACCACGGCGACACAGTTGGTGCTATGAGTGTTGGTGGTATTGAAAGTTTCCATAGCACCTTCAGTTCCCTCCTTTTTAAAAGTATACGCGTATCCGTTCCTGAAACCTATACACCCCCTAAATCTGTAGATACACCCAAGAATCTTTCTGCCGAGTTAGTAAAAACGCATTGGCTCAATGCAGTTGAGCGTGTCCTTTCCGAACATTCCAAACAGATTGCAGGAATCATTTTAGAACCGTTGATACAGGGTGCAGGGGGCATGTTAATTTCTCCAAATGGGTTTCTGAAGGAACTCGCTGCATTAGCAAAAAAGTGCGAAACTCTGCTGATTGTTGATGAGGTGATGACGGGATTGGGACGCACCGGAAAAATGTGGGCATGTGAACATGAAAACGTTACGCCTGACCTTTTATGCACGGCAAAAGGACTCGCAGCTGGCTATTTACCACTCGCAGCAACTTTAACCACCGATGAAATCTATAATGCCTTTCTTGGCGAATATCATGACCTCAAGACTTTTTTTCATGGTCACACCTTTACAGGAAACCCGTTAGCTTGCGCTGTTGCGTTAGAAAATATAGCAATTTTTGAACGTGAGAATCTGCTTGATCGCCTCCAAACGACTATCAATCACTTCAACAAACGTCTTCAGGAATTCTATGTGCTGCCACATGTCGGTGATGTGCGTGTCTGCGGCATAGCTGCGGGTATAGAATTAATGAAAAACCCAGAGACCAATACTCCTTATCCCTTTGAGGAAAAAGTAGGTATCCGGGTATGCAAAGCTGCGCTTGCTCAAGGGGCAATACTCCGTCCGCTTGTTAATACTGTTGTCCTGATGCCGCCTTTACAAATATCAATCTCAGAATTAGATTCTCTCCTTGATATTACCTACCACGCTATTTCCGAAGTAACAGGATAACTCCAGATTAACTTTATACCAATTCTAATAAATAAAAATCCATTACGGAAATTTTATGGGATCAAATATAATGGGAAAATACCCTCTGTAGGAGCGACCTTGAATCAACGCCAAATGCGCCTATGGCATTTGACGGGTCGCGACCGGGAGGTCGCTCCTACAGAAGAAATATGAGTTAATGTCCTATACACTTGTGGCAATCGAGAAATCGGACTTACAAAACCCTCCAACAAAAAAAGCAATGGTTAATGATAAAATCTCTACACATCCAATTGAAATTAAGAGATTGTCAAAAATCGTGTAAACTGCTAAAATAATTAAGTCCGTGAGATGTTTTTTTTGTTATGTTGTGATAAAACAGCATAAAGGAAATCCTATTGATTTATAGTAAAATCCATAATTACCTTTACATTAGCGAGGTTAGGAAGAAATCAAG
>JAPPMR010000068.1 GCA_028818995.1 Candidatus Poribacteria bacterium
GGCGATGGCTTCGGACAGGGTGGCGGAGTTTGCGGAGGGCTTTCGCCTCAATTTGGCGTATACGTTCTCGTGTGACATCAAAAACGACACCGACCTCTTCAAGCGTTTTTGGGTAACCGGTCGTAATGCAAAGTGCCTCAATCCGATCGCGTGTTGCTTCAGACAACAAAGGGGTAGCAGTATCGTCTTCAATCCCGAAGCGGAGGATGATTACCTCTCGTTCCCGTTCAGACAGATCTGCGAGTGCCTCTTGGATACGTTCTTTGAGAATGCTAAGCTCAGCTTCTGTGGCTGGCGACAGCACACTTGCATCTTCAATAAAATCCCCTAATTGGCTATCATCATCATCGTCTCCGATGGGGGTTTCTAATGAGACAGTTTCTGGAACAATCCTCAAAACTTCCCTAACTTTTTCTGCTGGGAGTCCCATATCTTCAGCGATTTCTTCTGGTGTTGGTCGGCGCCCTAAATCTTGGATGAGTGAACGCTCCGCTCGCCTAAGTTTATTGATTCTTTCATGCATGTGGACTGGAATACGGATGGTACGACCTTGGTCAGCAATGGCGCGGGTAATACTTTGACGTATCCACCACGTAGCATACGTGCTAAACTTAAAGCCGCGTTGATAATCAAACTTGTCTACTGCTCTCATCAATCCTATATTGCCTTCCTGAATCAGATCAAGGAATTCAAGTCCCGGTGCTTGGTGTCTATATTTCTTTGCGATACTAACAACTAACCTGAGATTGGCTTCAACAATAGCCATCTTTGCATCTTGGGCATTGGTTTCGCCGGCACAAATCTGATTGGTAATAGTTTGGAGAGAATCGCGAGATATTCCGATTGTATTTAGGTATTGTTGAATCTCGCGTTGATAGCGGACGATGTTAATGTATGCCTCTTTTGCAGCAACCGTTTTGAAATTATGAGTCTTTGAGTTTAGCCTTCCGTTGAACCACTCTTGCGGGAGTTTATGTCGTTTTTGGAGGCGTGCAATTTCTCGTTCCCGGTCAGCAATATTCCGTTCAACCTCTTTGACCCGTCCTGATATTTTGCTAATTTCTTCGCGGTCAATCCTCAATTGCTCAAGGTGTTTGACGAAGTTTGCATAACTTCCCACTGTTTCAAATTCCACGACTGAATTGTTCTTAGCCGCTTCTTTGGCAGCAAGCAGATATTCTAATTCTAAAGTTTCAATGACTTGCATCGTCTTTTCAACTTTTTCGCGCAGCTTACGCTCCTTATCACGAGTTGAGCTGCTCGACACTTGCATATCAATAATATCAGATGCCCGTTTTTTTGCGATAATGATTTTATAGAGAAGTTTTCGCATCTCTGCTACCGCAAGTCGAGTAGTAAAAGTTGCAGCTTGTGCCTGGCGGAGTCCCATCTCAATTTGCTGAGATAATTCTATCTCCTTTTCTTTATCTATCAACGGGACTTTCCCCATGTCACGTAGATAAACTTTAATCAGATCTTCACGTTCACTGATTTCCCCTGGAGTGAATTCCATTAAGTCATCATATTCAACCTGATCCGCGTTTTCGGATTCATTAAAATCAAGTGGGTATGTATTACCTAATTCCACCAGTCAGTTCTCCTTTTCATGTTGTGAATTCTTTGGGCAATTCTCTTTCTTTAGACTTTTGTGCTTGTTCTAAAATTTACTGAGCAAGACGTGCCTTCAATTTGACAATTATACAAGTTTCCTAAGTGTTGAGATCGTCGTTTCCTTCTGCTGAAGCGATAGCACGGGAAATACTTTGACGTACCCACCAAGTAACGTAAGTGTTAAACTGAAAACCGCCTTGATAATCAAAGTTATCAATAGCTTTCATTAAACCGATGTTGGCTTCCTGAATCAGATCGAAAAATTCACGACCTTGAGCTTCTTTCCCATATTTCTTAACGATGCTAACGACCAGCCTCAGATTTGCTTTTACAATCGCCATTTTAGCATCTTGAGCATTATCAATTATGCTGGAATCTATCTGTTTCGCAATATTTTGTAGTTTGTCGCGAGAGATGCAGAAAGTATTAATGTGTTGTTTAATTTCGTGCTGATAATGAGCAATCTTGAGATATGCTTGCTTAACAGCATCTGTTTCAAAATCGTGGGTTTCAGCGTTGAATTCTCTATCAAACCATTCTGCAGGGATGTTATGTTCCTTCACGAGGTGTGAAATTTCCTGTTCGCGTTCATTAATATTGCGTTCAACTTCTTTAAACTGAAATTCAAGCGGATGTGCATTTCCCAAATCCATCATTAGTTCTCCTTCTCAATATTATCAGTAATTTGAGGGGTATCCGTATCTTCGTCAGACTGGGGTGAATTTCCTGTCTGTTCAAGGAGGTCTTTTTGTACAAAGGCTCGTCTTTGGTTTGATAAGTCTACCTTTTTTCTAAATGTTTCAAGATCATCTTCTCCCTCTGCAAGAGCGTTTGATTGGATACTTCTTTCAACGTCTTGTAAAGTAAAACTTTTTAGTTTCTTGAGATACCCTGCAATCTTTAAGTGAGGGTTGGGAGTACTATATTTCCTGCTAAGTACGTTGGTAATAATGCTTTTAAGGGTTTCGTCCTCACAGGTGTTAAGGATGTGTTGTATATCAACGTTTTCTTCGTTCTCAGTGGCATCCCAAAGCAGTTGCATAACGTTTGAGAGGCGGGAATTTGTTATTTCTTGGTAGTGTAGCAATGTCTTCACTTCGAAAATCATTTCGGGAACCTGGATTAAAACTTGGACTAATTGCCATTCAATTTGTTCGCGTGGTGATAACTTCTTTGAGGTTGTTTTTTGACTCGGTGCGTTACGATGTGTTGTGTTCTCTTTCAATCCTAAATCACGTAATTCCCGCCAAAGTAATCCTTCATCAATTTCAAGTTCCTTTACTGCATATTTTACATATTCTGTTCGTTCGACTCGGTTTTTGATGTTCACAAGTATCGCGCTAATGTCTTTGACAACTTGTGTTTTGACATCAGGGCGGCGGATATTTTTTTCTTGAATCGCGGATTGAATTTGAAATTCAATTAGGTTTATCGCTTTATCGATTAGTTCGCTGAAAGCATCGGCGCCGTTCTGCTTGACATAGGAATCTGGATCATCACCTTTTGGCATGAGGGCAATCCGCACACGAATCTCTTCACCGATAAGTCTATGCAACCCACGTTGTGCTGCTTGCAATCCAGATGCGTCACCATCAAAAACGATAACAACTTCAGGCGTATACCTTTTCAGTAGTGCCGCATGTTCCTCGCTTAAAGATGTGCCTGATGAGGCTATAACGTTTTCAATGCCATGTTGATGTAACATCAGCACATCCATATACCCCTCTACAAGAATAGCAGACTGCTTTTTGGATATAGATTGCCTCGCTTTGTCAAGATTAAAAAGGATTCTGCTTTTGTCGTATAGTACCGTTGTGGGGGAATTTAGATATTTCGGTTGATGTTCATCAGACAACGCACGACCACCAAATCCGACTGGCACGCCTTGTGCATTGTAAATTGGAAATAGTATTCGATTCCAGAAACGGTCTTGAGGACCTTGATCTTCATTTTTAATCAACCCAGCATCAACCAATTGCTGCACAGTCCAACCTTCATGATTTGCTGCTTTTACCAAATCACGCCTCTGTTGTTTCGCGTAACCGAGTTGGAATAGTTGATTAGTTTGTGAATTCACACCACGGTTTTTGAGATACTCACGTGCATGTTGGCTGTGTTGACCTGTGCGCAGTAGTTCGTGGTAGTATTTCACTGCAAACCTATTAAGTTCACTTAAGTCATTGATTAGTTTTTGTCTGGCACTGGATTTTGCATCTCGTGTCGGCAACGAAACATTCGCCCGATCTGCGAGCCATTCAATCGCCTCAATAAAAGTTTTCCCTTCATGTTTTTGCAGGAAATGAATGACATTACCACCTGTTTGGCATCCAAAACAGTAGAATATCTGTTTTTCTGGCGACACTGAAAAAGAAGGCGTCTTTTCTTCGTGAAATGGACAGAGTGCTTGGTAGTTTCGTCCAGTTTGTTTGAGTGCAACACCAGATTCAGAAATTACGTCTACGATATTATTCTGTGTCCGAATTTCCTCAATCGTTTCGGGTGGTATATAGTTTCTTGTTGCCATGAGAAGACCTCTAAATCAACATGTTGACTATTTCAGAAGAAAACTATCAAGTCATTCTTTGAATTTAACGACAGTAACACCCTCTCCACCTTCACTATGGGGAGCGTATTGATAATTAGCGACGTGTGGGTTCGTGTTTAATACCTCGTGAACCGCGCTACGTAATGCCCCAGTACCCTTTCCGTGCAGAATTCTCACAGTTAATAATCCTGCAAGGTAGGCATCGTCCAGATATTTGTCCGTAATGTCTAATCCTTCTTTAACAAGCATGCCATGAATACACAGCTCCTCTTGAACTGAATTTGCTTTGTTATACTGCATTTCCAGAACAGAAGCAGTGAGATTTTGCGACTCTTTTTTCGGCACAACATTGTCAATATCGTTATAAGAAAGATTCATCTGCATACTGCCAACTCGGACCTGTAAAGGCGTACTACCATGTTTGTCAATAGTGGTAACCTGCCCAAATCGATTCAACTTTATAATTCGGACTTTGTCACCAACCTTAACAGAGAGTTTGTTTTTCTTAGTTTGTTTTTTGGGTGGGTCGGGTTTGAGTTGTTTTTTGGCGGTTTCAATTTTTGTGAATGCTTCGCGGATACTGGCTTTGGAGGCTTGCTCACGACGAATATCTGCAACTATATTGTCTACTGTTCGGCGAGCTGTAGATACTATTTCCAGTGCTTCTTTTTCAGCGTCTTGTAGACGGGTTTTTTGTTCTGTTTCAAATGTATCAATTAACTCTTTATGTTTCTGATATTCTGTTTCAGCGAGACGAATTTTTTCATGGAGTTGTTCACGTTCGGTATCCAATTCCCGTTGTGTTTGTTGTAGTTGGATGAGTAGGTCTTCCACAGCGATGTTATTTTTTTCCAAGTTGCTTTCTGCGTCAGCGAGGATACGGGAAGGGAGTCCTAATTGTTCGGCGATTTTCAGTGCATTACTACTTCCAGGAACCCCTATCTTTAAACGGTATGTCGGTTTTAATGTGCTCCAGTCAAATTCCATTGAAGCGTTTTCCATGTTATTTTGTGTATGGGTATAAGCCTTAAGTGCACCATAATGTGTCGTAACGATTGTACTGACATTCTGTTCGCTCAACCAAGCCAAGATCGCCATACCGAGTGCCGTTCCTTCAGTCGGGTCGGTGCCCGCTCCGATCTCGTCCAATAGAACAAGAGTATGTGCGGATCCAGAGTCCTCAATTGCGTTCAGCATTACAGCAATCTTCGTGATATGTGAGGAAAAGGTGCTAAGACTCTGTTCTATGTTCTGATCGTCACCTATATCGGCAAATATGTGATGAAAAATCGGGAGTTTGCTACCACTTGCTGCCGGAATATGTAACCCAGATTGTGCCATCAAACACAATAACCCTACCGTTTTAAGCACAACAGTTTTTCCACCCGTATTCGGACCTGTGATGACAAGCGTCTTGAAACCTTTGCCAATGCGTACATCTGTGGGAACAACTCGCGTAGGTTGCTTATGTTTTGGTTTGGCTGGTTCTGATATTTTTTGTTTTTGGGACTGAGAATTCGCTCGGACTTGGAATTCCAGGAGAGGGTGTCGCGCTTCAGAAAGGTTCACAACACCGTTCGCATTCAATTTAGGTTCAACGGCATTCAATTCATGGCTAAATCGAGCTTTGGCATTTAGGAAGTCAAGTTCAGCAAGGAGATTAAGAGCAGATTCAAAATCATCTATCCGTTCACGTATTCGGTCAGTTAAATCCAACAGAATCTTACGAATCTCTCTATTTTCAGCTTCAACTGCCTCATGAAGGGCATTGTTCATTTCAACTATTGACAACGGTTCCATAAAATAGGTCGCACCACTGGTGGATTGACCTTGAACAACGCCGCTAAAAAAAGGCCTCGCATCTTGTTTGATAGGTATTACATAACGATTGTTTCTAAAGGTAATGACCGATTCCTGAATTGATTTTTGATGTTCGGGAGAGCGGAGGATCGCTTCTAATTTTTGATGAATGTTTTCACGGGATTTGATAAGTTTACGACGAATAGCACGTAACTCGGAACTTGCACGGTCTAAGACAGTTCCTTCAGGACTAATACAATACGATATAATTTTAACGATTTCGTCAAAGACAGGCAGCGAATCTACGATATATAGTAGTCGTGGAAAATCTTCACGATCCAGATTATTAAATTTCTTTTTTATTCTGAATGGTAGTTCTGCTACCTTTACAACATTTAAGAACGCCTCCGGTTCTAAGATAGCACCAGAAATAGAGGCTTGTCGAAGTATCTGACCAATATCTGTTAATCCATTCAGCGGAATATCACCGGACTGTTGCTGAAAAGTTTTCACTTCAGTACATAATTTCAATAAATTACGTACTATGTCCAGTGAATCAGAGGGAGCAAGTTTATCTACCCGCGCATTTCCTAACTCAGAAACCGTATACCTTTTTAATAGGTTTTTGAGTTTATCGAATTCTAAGGCTGTTTCCACG
>JAPPMR010000208.1 GCA_028818995.1 Candidatus Poribacteria bacterium
CCCTATTTTACGGATGTCTATCCGGGTGACGGCGGACTCATCGTAATTCCCGGCTCACATAAGAGTGAGTTTAAGCGACCCGAGCAGCTGCTGATACTTGACGAAGAAGACGGTATTGATCCGCTTGACGACCCCGTTTTTGTCAATATTACACCGAAGGCAGGCGATATCGTGATTATTTCGGAATTACTCACGCACGGTGTGCTCCGCTGGAAGCCAAAAGATCGGGATCGACGGTTCCTCGTCCTGCGATATTTCCCGCAATATTCGGGTAGGCATAGCTTTCCACAACCCATTCTGGATCGGTTGTCTCCAGAGACGTTAGAATTGGTGGAATCTGCGGCGTATGGACATATCAAGGAGATCGTAAAGCAGGATGCGGTTACGCTGACAGTGTAAGAGAGTCAGCGCGCTTACAAAGTGCCAAGGAAAATTTGGATAAAGTTAAATTAAAATGATGTTTTCTTGTGAAGGATGTTATAATGTTAATATAGTTATGGGCAGTGTTTTGTAATCGAAAACGAACTACATTTTGGCAATACGCTTAATGCGATACAGAGGTAAGAATCATGCTTTCTATCACGTTGGATGTCCCAAGTGAACTTTCAACCCCACTTTCTATTTCCGGCTATAATCAAGAAAAACTAACTGAGGAAGCAAAACGGTTGCTTGCGATCTCTCTCTTCGAGCGTAACATTCTCTCTTTAGGGCAAGCTGCAAAATTGGCAGAACTACACTTATGGGATTTTATTCGGCTTCTGAGTCAGCAGGATATCCCGATTGCTGAATACGATGATGAGGAAATCCAACAGGAATTGAAGACTGTCGAATGCTTAATACAACAAACAAAGTAACTGATCCAAACGGGTTGATAGTTGTCGCGGATGCCTCATTTGTAATTGGTATCTCTCTTTGCGAACAGTGGGATACTTTGAAAGTGCTTGTCGAAACGTTGATCGTTGCGGACGAAGTTTGGAAGGAAGTTGTTGAGCGAGGAGAAGGGAGACCGGGTGAAAAAGAATTGCGACAAGCGACTTTTGCCCAAAGGCAAACCGTTTCTAACACATCAGCAGTTACCATGCTAATGGCGACCCTTGATAAAGGAGAGGCTGAAACGCTTGTATTAGCAACGGAACTGAGGGTAATGAACGTGTTTGTTGATGACCTACGCGGGCGAAAAGTTGCTCAATCTTTAGGATTGCAAGCAGTCGGTGTAGCAGGTTTCCTTTTGTTTGCGAAAAAGAGGGGCAAAATTAGAGCGATTCGACCGTTATTATTACAACTCCAGCAAAAAGGCTTCCGACTCAGCAGTGGGTTGATTGACACGGTGCTTGAAGAGGCGAACGAAACACTTTGAAAACTCTTAAGAGCGGACAGATCGTAGGTTGAATGAATTCCATCAAGAACCTAAAAAATGATACAAGGGAAACGAGTTATGAAGAAAGAACAAATTGTTTCCCAAGATCCGTGCGTGATGCACGGCACCTTAGTTTTTGCTGGCACTCGCGTGCCGGTTGAAAGCCTGATTCAACACCTTGTTGCTGGCGACTCGCTTGATATGTTCCTTGACGATTTCCCGACAGTCTCACGTGAGCAGGCAGTGGCTTATTTGCAAATGACTCTGGAGTTCGCGAATGCGCGTGTTGCTTGATGAACATCTACCTCACAGACTGAGACAACTTTTCGCTATCTCAATTGAGGTTGTCACAGTTGGATATCAGGGGTGGAAGGATTTAAAAAATGGAGACCCTTGCGAAAAGCTTCGGCTCCCAATGCATCAAAACAAGTGGAAAATAAGGATTATGAAAATTTATAAGCTTCCAGCACCCTACCAAGTGCTGGATAATCATTGCTTATAATAGGGACTATTTTGTTCCAAAGATCGTGAGCAAATGGATCAGCAAGGTTGAGATAGTATTTACCATTACCAAGGACTACATAAAATAAAGGTTTTTGCGTTTCGTTGTTCGTAGACTTCTCTTTTATTTCGTCCAGATGATTCAGAATAAGGCAGTAAACCTGCAAAGTAGATTCAACGGAAAATTCACTACTTGATGGACTATAATCATAACTCTTAATTCTTATTTTGTTTGCGGTAATTGAAAACTGTGTTCCTTCACTTATTGTTTCGTATTGCTGACGCGTATTTAGTCCCAAAACATATTTTACCAATTTGGGGCTCCTATATCTCTGTAAATTATCAAAGTGAATTTCCCAACTTTCTTTCAATGATTCAGGGTAAAGTTCAAAACCAGTGGGAACCACGCGCCGAGCTTCCCAGAGATCTTTATTAATTATGTTAACATCTGTATCAATTGATTCTTGATACGTTTGGTATGTCCTCGGTTGAATTTCAGACAGTTTGTTCATAATGGTTAAGCATGATTGCTCGGTATCTTGAAGGAACTTATAAGTATATATCTGTGCAAAATATTCTTTCGATTCCTTGTCAGCTATATCGAAACATTCCCATATTCTGTCATCAGAATCTAAACCGCGATGTGTTACAGCATGTGAAAGTTCATGCAACAGGACGATTCTCTGGAGACCTGCATAATCTACTCCCAACTTCAAAGCACACAATTGGATTAGAAGATCGTACAGGATGACTTTGTTATTTCTACTTTGATATACACCGAGCAGGTCAATGATATGAATAGAAGGATCCGGTTGGCAGTCCCCCTCACCTTCGACTAACCATTTCAAAGCATCAGGAGCATCCGAATAGGACGGAATGTAATTTTGCCGAACCAATTGCCCGATTAAACGACGAGGGGCAGATTTCTTGTTTATTTCGACAGAAGGTAGCTCGCCAGGGCGAAGTCCCATTAAGGATACAAGTTCATTTGTCAGTTCTGTTGTGTTCATGAGATTTTCCTTAATTGCCCTCTTTTGAATCAACGATGATTCATTGAGATTATTGAGACAGTCTCGGGGATCCGCCGTAGTGATAATAGGTAGCCCCGAGTGCTACAACTTTATCTGGATCGCCTGCTTCAAGAATGCGAATATCTGGTCCAAAGAAAGTCTCTAGGCGTTTGCGAATGACGCGCAGTTTTGTCATACCACCGTTTAATAGGACTGCATCAATTGGGGGAAGATCACCGAGTTTTACCTTTGCTTTATCCAATACATCTAGAATCGGATAGATAATGTTATCGTCATTGAAAGGAAGTGTGTCAATTTCATTAACCCAGTTCAGATTAAGATAATTGGCAAGTAAAGGTTCAATAATCCCTTCATATTCGCTCAGTGTTAGTTCGTATTGAAACACTTGATCTTCAAAGGGTGTTTGGAGCACCTCTGTTTTAACACTGTCTGCATCTGGTTCTTCACCAAGAACTTTGGTTCTATTTTCATATTGAATACTTAAATCCTTTTTGGCCTCTTCTGCAAGTTCTTGGAATGTTCTTTCCAGCAAAGTCATCTGAGTTTCATCCAGATTGTTAAGGAGATTTGGTTGATAGGCTTTTAGAAAGTGATCGGCAAGCAGTTTGTCAAAGTTGTCTCCACCGATTTGGCCATAATACGCTAAGGAAAGGTCATCAATATCCAATTGCCGATTTTGCCCGTAAGAAATCTTATGAACGGATACATTAAGTGTGCTACGACCTAAGTCAAAAGCCAGGACTAATTTCGGGGTACTAAAGTCAATGAGTACCTCCGCGTTGGGTCTGTTAATAAATGCGTATAAAGCAGCATGAGGTACATCCAGTAAAATGTTATCAGTGATTTTGAACCCTACAAGTTCGGCGGCTTCAAGAGTTGCTTCTCGTTGATCATGATTAAAGGAGGCCGGAACAGTTATGACAACATCTTTAGGACGAAAACCCAATTGCGTTTCCGTTCCATCAGCAAGTGCTCTCAGAATAAATGCTGTAACATCAACAGGAGTATAAACAGTCCTACCAAATTTAAATTGTTTCTTAGTTCCTATGTCACTCTGGATAGATTTCACTACGCGATCTGATCTGGACCGGGCGAGAGTTTTAGCATATTCTCCGACAATTGGTTCCACATCTTCCTCCTCAAAATAGACATAGGAAGGTAAAAATTCTGTAAGCCTCATTTGGCCAGGCCCTATCATCATTGGAAGTGAGATTATTTGAGGATTAAAATTATCTTCTTCTCTTACTGGATTTATACCGCAACTTATCACAGAGTTGTTTAATCCTAAGTCAATACCGATATAAATCTTTTTCATCGTTTGAACCATAACCTTAGACGGAAGTTCCAAATATCAGCTTATCATATCGGAGTAAGGGGCAAAACCTAAGTAGCTGCCCTTACAAATGCGTTTGAGCGGCTGTTTAGTCGTCTTCTCTAATTTTAAGCAAACTCCGTTCTTCCTCTGCTGATAACTTTTCACCTTTTATCATTCTAATTGCTAAGTTTGCGCGTTGCTGTAACGGAGCAATCGTTCTAATCCTACCCAAATCTGATAGACTTGTTCCTATTTCAGAATTTTGAAAGGTCCCTAGCAGTTCTAAAACCTGTCCAGCTGTTTGGTCTGTAACACACTCGGTTAAATCACGAGAGCGTCGATCACAAATCTCGCCAAGAGCATAGACATTATTCTGCTTGGCTTGGTCGTGGGGTTCTCCCCAAAGTTTTGTTGAAAGTTGTGATATAACCGAATTTAATTCGGTTATTGGTAACGGGTTTTCCCTTTCCCTCCGTCCAATTTTCCCAAGTGCCCAATTGACAGCGATTCGAACGCTATCATTTTGTGATTCAATCAAAGGTTGTAAATGCTTAACAACATTTATGCCTTGGCAACATTTCCCTATTGCATAGATAGCATTCTGTCGAACAGAAATAGGCATGTTTTCGTCAAGGAAGAGGAGGAGATGCCCTTCTGCACTTGGAAGTTTCGTTTTGCCAATCGTCACAATGGCTTGTGTAATCACAGAATTGACGTAAGCAGCTTCCTTCTTACTCACATCTGCGGGGTTACTCATCTCCATTGCGACATCGTAAATATCATGGAGGGAATTTCCACTATTTTTCTGAGGTTTAGCGGCAAGCATCCCTAACAAAATTGTCATTCTCTGTTTTCCGAATCTCTCGTGATAAGATCTGACACTTTGGATCAACGGAGCGATAAAATCTTCCGCATTGTCAGCACCAACAATTTTTGTCTCCTGATTTGTGATCTGATCCATAATTGCTCGTTGCTGGAAATTATCATACTGACGGAGGTAATTTGAGAATTTGGCTTTCAGGGTCCGCAGTTCGTGTTTGACATTCAGTGTGGAAACTTCTCGATGAGGGACGCTGGGCGATTGCTTTTCTTCTTTTTCACCTGCAGCTGGTGCTGTTTCCTGCTGCGTGGAACCTACTGTTGCGGTAAATTTTTGATGCGGTTCTGTTTTTAACCATCCATCGACGTTCAAGATGCCTTTTTCGTCGACTTGCATCTTTATCATGACAGGTTCGTCCTTTAAGAGGGGCTTTCCAAATGGAACTTTCTGCACAAGAAGTTTGCGATTAGGCGGCTTTGTATCCCTCCGGCGGCCGCTATAGAAAGGAAGTTCTATATGATTAGCACCTGCCTTAGCTTCCAATTTATCATATAATGTCGGCGAAGATGGTAAAGTTGTTCCCGCTTCGACAAGTGGGATGACCTCACCGCCTGTAATCTCAAGCCCAATTGTATCGGGTAAAATGCGGGGTTTATTCTGGTAACGACTGGTTCCGGACGCTACATCATAGTGATAGTAAGCGGCCCCGAGTGAGACAGCTTTATCGGGGTCACCTGCTTCAAGAATTTGAATATCGGGTCCAAAGAAAACTTCCAAACGCTTCCTAATGACGCGAAGTTTTGTCATGCCGCCGTTTAATAGGACTGCATCGATTTGCGGAAGAACACCGAGTTTTTCCTTTGCCTTAGCTAATGCATCAAGGATTGGATAAATAATGTTATCGTCATTGAAAGGGAGTGTGTCAATTTCGTTAACCGAGTTCAAGTCAAGATGATTCGCAAGTAAGGGGTCTATAATCCCTTCATAGTCGTTCAATGTTAACTCGTATTGAAAGACTCGATCTTCAAAAGGCGTTTGAAGGACTTCTGTTTTAACAGTAGCAGGATCTGGTTCGGCACCAAGGGCAGCAATTCTTGTTTGGAATTTGGTACCCAAATCTGTTTTGGCTTCTTCTGCGTATTCTTGGAATGCTTTTTCCACCAGATCTATCTGGATTTCATTAAGACTGTTAGGGAGCCTGTCAGAATAAGTTTGTAGAAAGTGATCAGCAAGCAATTTATCAAAATCATCTCCACCGATTTGACTGTAACGGGCTGTAGAAACATTATGTATATCAAGATCCTGACTCTGCCCCTCAGAAACCTTATGTAAAGATACATCAAGAGTGCCGCCACCTAGATCAAAAACCATGACTAATTTGGGACTCGTAAAGTTAATGAGAGTCGTTGCATTTGGGCTGTTGGTAAAGGCATATAGAGCAGCGTGAGGTTCATCAAGCAAAATGTCATCAGTGATTTGAAACCCCGCAAGTTTGGCTGCCTCAAGAGTTGCTGCCCGTTGATCATGATTAGGACTTACGCAAAACTATGAAAATAGTTGACTTAAGTTGTGTAATGTGGCA
>JAPPMR010000904.1 GCA_028818995.1 Candidatus Poribacteria bacterium
CCGGGTACTCTCAGCAACGGAGGCGGAAGCGTGGGGGTTGGTCAACCGGGTGGTCCCGAATGATGCTCTATTATCGGAAGCCGAGGTACTCGCTTTACAACTTGCCATGGGACCGACGCAGGCAATCGGAGCAACCAAGAGGCTGTTTCATAGTGCATGGACAGAATCACTGGAATCCCAGATGGAGCAGGAGACGCGAGCAATCACGAATGCTGCGCGGTGTCCCGAAGTAGCGGAAGGTTTTGAGGCATTCTTTGAGAAACGCGAACCTGACTACAGCTGAAACACGCGAGACGGCAAAGACTACACAAACTGAATAAAGAAAAAAATATACGCCAAATAATGGTAGCAATACAGCAGCTCGCATCGCCCAGAATACGTCAATCCTATTCCGATGATAATCCCATTGCTATTAGGCACCCAGCCAAGAGGACATAGGGGAGACAACAACCCGCTGTGGCACTGTCAGTCCGAATTTCTTTAATTTTTTTACTATAGGCAGCGGTGTAAAGGCGGATATATTCTGGCGATTTGCCGAGGAGCCTTGTGGGAGGCAAAGAAATACTTTCATCCACCATTGTCCTGAGTATGGGCAAAAAATAAGGACCACAATACGGTAAAGAAGGCGAAAAAAGACAACCTATCCCGAACCAACGGCCTGAATCGGCATACTTCCGGGCATCTCGTTCAGCATCGGCTACGGCCTCTGCCAGCAAATTCTGTTGGGCAAGGGTTACAAAGGGCATACTGAACGTCAATAACATTGTTAAAAGAACTAAGGCATAAAATGTTGAACTTATTTTCATTTCATTGACCTCCTCTTGAAGAACTTGATAAGCCAAATTGAGATATTCATACATTCATTTTGAATCAAAATTGGTACAACCAAGATATACCAAGTGGAAAAGGTATACCTAAGGAGATAGATCTTTGGTTTGACGGAACGTTGAACGTTTTTTCTTGGGGCTCAAGGTTTGTATATTAATAGTTTCAGGCAGCCCATGAGGAAAGCGCGCATACGCACGAAATTCATCCAAAGGTTTCACAGGATATATCATTTGTCTATACTTATCCACGTAGGTATCTCCAGAGAGTTGAGCTGTCGTTAATTTCATATAAGTAATACTATCAATGGAAATATTAGTAAGCTCCTGCTCGGTTAAAATAAATATTTGACTTGGATCTATCGCAATTAACTCTCCATGTGCTTCCGATTTTGAATCTCCGGTATAATATTTAACGGTGACCCATCCACCATAACTTTCATGTTGAGCAGTAGAAACAGACGGGAGCCATCCCTTTGGTGCGGTTGTCGTTGGACCACAACCGACAACATAAAATAGTGCAAACAATAATATGGGCAAACTTTTGTATCTATTGAGGTTTCTCATATCGACTCCCCCAGAATTTCTCCTCCATATCGACTTCGACCTTCTTAAACTCGGGTGCTAAAACACGCAGCGCACGTTCAGGATTAAATAACATCATCCCAGCAAGCGCAGGATTTTCATCTGCAAGCCACTCCTCGCGAATCCATTCCAGATAGTAACCCCGGCTTTCAAGGAAAAGTTCATAACTCTCAAAATCCTTTGGCAGTTGATAAACGAGAGTGTATACGTCGCCCGGCAATGTTGTTAAAGTCTTGGTTGGATCTGTCAACAATCGGTGTGCTTCATCAGCACTAACGCCATCCTGATTGACTGCCACGGGGGAGAGTCGAACGGGGTTAAGTTGTTTACCTAATTTGACCAATTGAACCGCGTCAAGTCGCCAGTGTCCCGTTGTTAGACGCAGACGAATGTTCACGCGTTCGCGCTTTATAGCGGGTAATTTTACAAGGTGGACATCAGTGGCTAATGGTCCGGTCTCCTTGACTTCCCCTATGGAAACCCACTTACCTGTATGGTCCTGCAAAAGTACTTCGATGCCACCAAGTGTTTGACCGATGCCGGTAACCGCTTTTTCAAGGTTTGGGTCACCCCTTTCAAGGGCCGCAATCCATTGGCCGGCGTAACGTCCCATGTAAGCGAGCCCTTGATAAAACAGAAATGTGCTCATCAGGGACTGACGGGCGGCAATTACCAATCCAACATTACCAACCGGCACATTCTTAAATTCAAGATCGAGTGTTTCGCGGGTGGCAAGATACTCGGAATCGGCTTCACTGAATCGCTCCTGACCATCAATGCTTTGAAGTAAGGTCAGACAATCTCCTTCCGGTGCAGAGGCTGCACTGGGTACAACAATTGTATCGGTTTCCCAAAAAGTGCTATCAGCAGTTTGGAAAACCCGGCCACCTGACTGACGTTTTACTGCAAGTAGATCAACGTGCCGCACGACATGCGTTTCCAATGCTTCATTTTTCATTTGAATTTTAAAACGGCTCTCAATGGGTCGTGCGTGATACAAAGCATCGACATCTGACGCTTCAAGACTGGGGGCTACACTCGCGGAAAAACCCTCTGCTTGAAGAGCGAGTTGGTTCCCGTCCGAAACATAAAAGGTCGGACACGAACCAAAACATGCTTTTGGATGTGAAGCGCAATATATTGCAAGGGCTGATCCTAAAGCTGCTGTAGTAATAAGCACGGCTGACCTGACTTGAACTTCTGGCGGAATATGCTGGGTGTTCGTTTCAAAAATCGCAACTGAATTAATAAGTATCGTAAGTTCACCCGTTTCCAGAATTTCTCGGTTGGCATTGAGGACTTCTCCTTGGCCGGTCACGGTTTGGTTTTCTGAATCAACTTTCCATGATGATAAGATATAGACCCTTCCATCGGACATGTGTGCTTTTAAGAAGGGTGAGCTGCTATCAAGGGATTGAAACTGGGCAGGTGCAGTAAGTTTCCGTTTTAGCATATAGCCACAACCATGCAGAAATGTGAATGTAAGTAAAATTGTCCAACATAGCAGATCTCTGCACGGACGTTTTGGCTTTGAAAAAACGTAGTTAAAGCATTTCCTAAAATTCATGGTGAGATTCATTACGATGCCTCCTTCAATATATGTGATCTGTGAGTTGATTCAAACCGTTCATTGATCTGTAGCGATGAACTCTACACCTGTTCTTTATTCCTCTTGTGTTTTCAAATCAGCCCACCTTGTCGTCAGTTTACCACTTGCGGACACCAACCCTCTCATGCGGACGGTGGCTAACTGCTTACGAACACCTGCATGTGAAATGTCCTCTATCCGGTAGTAGTAGGCGACATTCGGTTTCGCGGTGGTGTCTGTCCATGTATAGGCATGGCGTTCACTACTTGTGCCTGCGCCTTGGATCATTGTCGGATTGACGACTTTGAATTCACCGTCTCTTGTTTGACTGCGGTAGAGGTAGAAGCCTGCTTTGTCTACCTCTGATTCGGTTGTCCATTTGAGGATAACGCCTGCATCGGTGTGTTCTGCCCGGAAATGGGATAGGTTAACGGGTAATGGTTCACGGTTGTTTTTGAGATAGATTTTGACATTCGGATTCTTTTCCAAGAGTTCAAGGAGCGGCTTTCTGTCTTTAATCGGGTTTCCCTGAAGGTGTAACTCTTGCAGGTTTACCAATCCTTTGAGGGGACTGACATCGGTAATTTGGTTAGTCCGCAGGAACAAATAATTCAAATTAGTCAATCCCGCAAGCGGACTTATGTCGCTAACTTCAGCATCAGTAATCTGTAAGTGTCTTAATCTTGTAAATTTTGTGAGCGGAGAAATGTCACTAACCTTTACACCCATGAGTGTTAACGTTCGCAATTGCGTTAACTCCCAAACTGGACTGAAATCGCTGATCGCAGCAATAACTACGCCATAATTACTACCGAGGAGTAAAGATTCTAAGTTTTTCAATGATGAGAGAAACGTGATGTCACTGTTTGGGTTATTCAGAAAATGTAATACTCTCAAGTTTGTTAAAGCTTTGAGGGGCGTTAGGTCGTTAATTAGATTCCTGTGCCCCGCAATATCAAGTCGCCTCAATTTCTTCAACTCTAAGAGAGGGGTTATGTCATTAATTTGATTATCGCTCACGTTTAGAGAGTGCAGGTGGATTGCATGTTCAAGCCCTGTAAGATTTGTTATCTGACGGTTCCGGGCTAAAAGGAAGCTTAGTCTTAACATATCCAATTGCGTGATGCGATCCCGGGATGCCAAGCCAAGTGTTTCGCGGACTGCCGTTGCTAAATTCCGATCAGGTATTGAAATAACTTTAGCAGGCGGCAGTAAATTGGTAACATCAATTTCAAACCTATGCCTGGTAAAGTTCCCATGTTTATCTATAACTTGCAGGATTATGGCTTTATTGCTCTCTACTCGGTGGGATACAAATTCCACAGTGGTACTGTTTCCACTTATCTTCTGACAGGCGACTACCGGTGTGTCATTGTTGCTTGATATAAGCAACTGGGCTTGATGAAGTCCATCCGGGTCGGTTACCTCGAATTTGAGGCGGAAATTATCTGGTGGTGAGTCGAGACTTGGTGTAAGCATCTGAACACTTGTGTCCTTATCGAACGTTTCTTGGGTGGTGTTGAAGTACCGGTTTACATCCAACCATTCGGCTGCACAAAAAGATGTCGTCATCCCATCGTTAATACCAGAAGTCTGAATCAAGTTAACATCATCGAAATCTCGCCAATCATGCTGTAATCCAAAGGCGTGTCCAAGTTCATGGTGGGCAGCACCAAAATAGGAGGCGGGAATAAGTGCCCGTCCACTGAGACTACTTCCAGTTGCTATACCTACACTTCTATCAAAAAATTGACTACTACTGATATCAACTGCCAAAAAATAGATATTCCTTGACATATCAAATTGTCCTGCAATTTCGTCCCATACTATATTGGTTCTGTATGCTGCAATCCGCCTGTAATACGCATCACCAAATTTTCCGTTGACATGATGCACTTTCGCATTTCCGTTTTCATCAGTTTCATATCTAAATGTTTTTCTGTCGAATCCGTGTGCCTCCATCTGGTCGGCGTAAAACTTTTGCATATCTTTTACCAATGTATCCAGCTTTGAGTCCATATTGGGATCAGGTTCTCGGTTATTTGGAATAAGGTAGATTACGCGCACGACATATTCGGGTGAGTCGTTTTGCGCAAAACTGTTCGGTACAAATGTGAGCGTTAGAAAAATGAATAGTGTGAGTGTGAAATACAATGTCGTTTTCATGAGTTGTTCTCCTTGTTTTGGATGGAGGGCTGGAAAGGTGTTGGCTTCCAACCTTTCAGCCTTCCGTGTTTCTCTGATAAATGTTACTTTCTTATTAACATCTTGCGTGTAGCGGTAAAATTGCCTGCTGTAACGGAGTCGCGTGTGGACTCCGTGGACAATGTATAGAAATAGACACCACTCGCCACAGGTTCACCGAATTCGTTTCTGCCATCCCAATATGCTGCACGGCTGCGGTTCTGATAGATGCCTGCAGGTTGATGTCCTAACGCTAACTTTCTAACGACCTGTCCGTCTATGGCGTAGATGGATAATGTGACATCGGCATCCTTTGCCAAGTGGTAGGGTATCCACGTTTCTGGATTGAATGGATTCGGGAAGTTCGGTAGAAGTGCCGTCTCTTTGGGGGTTAGTGCCATAAGGAGTTGTTCCAGCACGGTAATACCGCGCAGGTATGCTGGATCAGTGAGCGATAGTTGCTGTATCTGATTCAACCACCCTTTGATGTCCGCAGCGGTGAGTTGTTCCAATATCTGTGGGTTCAACGATGGCGCAGCTGCATCCGCACCAAGTTCGTTTGCCACGAGAACGAGATCAACGATATCCACGAGACCATCACCGTTGAGATCGGCATCGTTTTGTCCCCTCTGATCGTAGCGGGCACCAACGATTATCAAATCTTGGATGTTCACCACGCCATCGCGGTTGATATCCCCCAGGATTTTTTCTGCGGGTTCTGGTGGCAAAGTTATCTCTGCATTTTTAATATGGGCTTCCCAAAGTTTTCCATTTGCATCTACAAGGTAGAATTGAGATAGGGTCAACGTGGCGGCTTTAAAGTCTTCGACCTCAAATGTGAGAGTAGCGAGTGTGCCGTCGCCGTTAGCAGCCCCGGCGAGTGTAGTAGCGGTAATTGTATAGCCATGTATGTCAAAGAACGAGTCTGCTGGTAGGTAGTTGCCATTAACACTCCTCACATAGTCGAGCGCAGTGTAGTTATACAATAGGGTTGCCTGATAGCCTGCGATGTTTTCCCCACCTTCTATATTGAGACTGAATGTTAACTCCTCTCCTACATCAGGACATACGACCGATGCGGGCGAAATGCTCACCGTGGTGCTCGATTCCGGTGTCGCGAGAACGGGAACTTGTACAGTGAGGACCTGTTTGGGCTCTACTATTGCGTCTGCGTCCACGGTGAAGGTAAGTGTTGTATCGGTGTCAAAGTCGGTGCCGTCGAATTCAAGGGCAACTTCGACCTTCGTGTCGCTGACGCGATTTACATCCCACGTAAAATCAACACCGTCAATTCCGGAGACTGACAACGCGCCTCCGATACTCCATTCGCTATCAACAAACCGATGACCGTTGAGTGTAAGCGTAACGACGTTTCCATGAAGGGTTGCTTCCGTCAATGGAGACGCTGTTGATG
>JAPPMR010000418.1 GCA_028818995.1 Candidatus Poribacteria bacterium
CTCGTGGGCTCGGAGATGTTTATAAGACACACACATGATGCTGCGGGTTTGTAACCCCGATTTCTTTGTAGGAGCGACCTCCAGGTCGCGACCCAGGAGGTCACTCCTACCGAGAACATTGTAGGAGGGAACTCCGGGGAATGCCTTTGGCAGAATACGCTTTTGGTATTCTGCATGATTCATACCCGGGGAACGCCTACAGGCGTTCATACCGTTGATTTCTTGATTTGGATTCCCGACTGAATAAGGGTCGCGATTCGGAGATCGCTCCTACAAGAAAAAACAGATGTAGCCTGTGCGATTACTGGAGAATTGAATAGCCATGAAACGCTTCTACGAAGGTGGAAATTTTTCATTAACTATGGTATAATGTCTTAAATATGAAAAAATTGTGAAAAAAGTACTAAAGAATTTCTGGTGAAACATATATATTAAGTAACGGCATAATTATTTTCAGATGTTAACAACTTCATTGATTTTCGTACGAAAGGGGAAAATGATGTCAGAATACAGAGGACCACACAATCGAGCTAAATGTCCGTTCTATGTTACACCGGACGATCCGCTTTCAGCAAAAGTATCTATCAGTAAGTGTGTTGCTTGCGTTACCTATGGCAACGCGCAATTGAAATGCCTTCAGGAGGATTTATGTCAAATCGCATTGCTTACCGTCATAGAGGACACCCCGAAGTATGATCCCGCACATCCGAGCGGTGCCAGTTACATCACTTATATGAAAGCATGCGTGTGTACGCGCCTGTGGTCGGAACGCGAGAAAGAACTGAAACATAAATACTTCTCTCATGAAGACCCGGTTGAAGATCCAGATATCTGCGAGCCTAATCTGTTAGTCTCACGTTTGATGAACGAAGCATGTGAACGTGAATCGGAAGCAGACCTTATAGTTCATCGCCTTGAAGTAGAAATGCTACGGAAACATCTGCCGCAGATTATGGCTCAACTCTCTGACAAGGAATGTCGTGTGCTTCAATTGAAGTATTTTCAAAACTTAACGGGTGTGGAAATAGCGAAAACGCTTGGTATGTCGGAGGGGCGTGTGAGCCAACTTGCTAAGACGGGATTGGAGAAAGCTGGAAAAGCATACCTACACGCATTAGAGAAGAACTATAGCAACATTTGTTTCAACTGACAATTTGGTTAGCGCTGTTATAGTATAGGTATGGGAGTGCCGCGTTGATCGGTACTACATCACCATCAACAACGCCTCTTGCCTCCCTTTACAGGGAGGCTTTTTTTTGTAAATCTATTGTGTATGTATTAGAAATATATTGTGAAGGATGTGCGTTTGATTTCAAATAACCGCTTGCTTTTGGATACACTGTATAGCAGTCAGTAGGTCGGGTTTCGCTGCGAAACCCGACTTTTTATAGTGTCATGTCCAAATCAACGCTAAATGCGCGCATGGTATTTGTCGGGTTTCGCAAGCTCTACCCGACCTACGGGTCGCGAGCTGGAGCTCGCTCCTACAGAATATAAAAGGAAGATTGTGAGATGATTTATCAAGGAAACCAAGCATACATCTATTACGACGAGAAAACCGATAACTTCCCATCAAGCGGACGCACCGAAAGTAATGCCGTTGGCATCTACAACAATGAACGCATGAAGATGTTTTATTTTCAAGCGATGCCAGATACCGAACTCACCGGTATCCGATTAGCCGTCAAAAACACGACTAAAGTTCGGCTCTACCTCGGTCATGACGCAAGCAACAATCCGCCAGCAACAGCGATTGTCTCTGATGAAGATACGACAGGCGAAGCAGATGTGTTCCTCGCGTTTGAGAAAACTACTTTCGGTAGCACGGATGCGAATAAACTGCTGCTCGGATTGGTGCAGCAGGACGGTGCGCCTGCCCCTGAAGTCGACGAGATAGATTTTTACGGCACGATGATCGCGTTCCCAGACGGATTTTTTGATAAGATTATCCCACTCCGTGCTGACCGCGGTGGCGGTGTGATTGAACTCGCTGACGGCACACTCGTGCAATACAAAGGGTATGGCGGGAATCGGTGGCGATGGAAACTCGGTGCGAAGTTCGTTGACAAACAGATGTTGGATAGGTTAGACGCACTCTATGCCCAACGCCCCGAATTCTACTTTGCGCAAGAACCTGACCGATACCCGAATCGGATTCATCGCTGTATTTTGGAAAGCCCGATATTTCGGATTCCCTATACGACACAGTGGAAAGGGAACGGATATAGTATTGAGATGGACTTCGCACAGGTTTAGTGGTGGTTGGTTGTCAACCATCAGTGGCCGGCGGTGATTCACCGCATTTCTTACATTGTTGGAGGGCTTTGTAAGCCCGATTTCTTTGCTATCGGGGTTAGAAAACCCGCTGAATCATGTAGAATCATGTAGAATACCATACGGGGAATGCCTAAATGGCATTCATACCGTTGATTTGGCGTATTCTGCCAAGCGCATTCTACCAAAGGCATTCATAGCGTTGATTTGGACCTACAATGCGACTATAAAATATTTACGTTTGCAATTAAATGTGCAGAAAAACTGAAAACTAAATAATCCTGAAAAATGTGTTTCTTTATTTTCAAAGTTCGCTATAAATGTGAATACTCATACGGAAATTTGAAGAAATAAGATGAATAACAACGAATTGTTCAACAAATGTACCCAACTTGAACTGCCACAAGGTCTTAGGGAAAGACTTGATAGAAAGCAGTTAACCGAGATCGCGTTTTCACCGAATGGTTCTCGACTTGCTGCGGGTGGTGCCGAACGAATCTGGATATACGATTTAGCCAGCGGAGCACAATCTGCTGTGCTTTCAGGACACACAGATAGAATCCGTGCGATAGCATTCGCGCCAGATAATCGCACTCTCTCCAGTGCAAGTGAGGACAGTACCCTCCGACTATGGGACGTAGATTCTGCTAATGAAATAGCAACCCTCGCGGGTGAATCTTCAAGTTTAGTGAATGTATTGGCATCATCTCCAGACGGTGTGCCACTGACCGCGTGGAATGAAGAAACAGCGCGTATGTTGAGCGGTTCAACTGCTGACCCCGCCAGAATTAGGGCTTTAACCTTCTCATCAGATGGAAATACACTTGTCAGTGGCGGTGCAGACGGTAAGTTACGAGTATGGGAAGTAGAAACAGGTCGTCAATTGTCTTCTATTGCAGCGCATGATGGATTAGTGTTAACTTTGGCGTTTTCCCCTGACGGTAAATTACTCGCCAGTGGCGGATCAGACACTACGGTACGGTTATGGGAATTAGACAGTAAACATCTTCTTTCAACCTTCACTGCACATTCGGATTCGGTAAATGGGTTAGCGTTCTCTATTGATGGAAAAATACTTGCAAGCGGCGGGAGAGATCCAGAAATCCGGTTGTGGAACGTGAAAGCACAAGGTCTCATGTCCACTATTCCAGCACCAGAAGGCTTTGTATGGGAATTAGCGTTCTGGGACAGCGATCAAACCGATAAACAGCAACTTGTCAGTGTAAGCAGAGATGGGGTGCTTTCTATCAGGGAATGATATAAACTTAACCTCTTTTATTCTCGAATTGATTATTGATTGACATTCCTTAGATGAGCATTAGAAAGATCGAATTCGTTTATGGCATATTTTATATGTCCTTATCTGGGTAATGATGTTGAACTAACTGACGAGCGAGAGTACCATATTACCCTTCGTCATCCCGATCTACTGCCAGAACATCGGCAATGTATCAGTGATACATTGGCTTTACCAGATGAAATTCGTAGCAGTCCTCGTTTTGGGAACGCACGATTATTCAGTCGTTGGTTTGAAGAATTACTTGGAGGTAAGCATGTTGTTGTCGTTGTAGTCAGTGATTCAATTCCGTTAGTACGTCATTGGATTATTACGGCTTATATCACAAGAAGACTGTCGAGGAAAGGAAAAATTGAATGGAAACGAAACTAACATTTCAGTATGATCGAGATGTTGATATTTTGTATATAAACACTTGTGAACCTTATCCTGAACAGGAGAGCGAAGAACTTGATGACGAAATTATTGCGCGTTTTAATCCGGATACAGGTGAAATAGAAAATCTTGAAGTTTTATTTTTCTCTACGCGTTTATTACGGGAAGAACTATTTCAACTACCAATTGCTGCACGCTTACAACTATCCGAAACCTAAACCACTCTGCAATCCACCGAAACTGACAATTCGTGTGTGCCGCTTCCAAAAACAACCCCTTTGAGCGGGGTTACGTCTGAGTAGTCTCTACCCCAAGCAACCGTGATATGTCGGTTAGTCGGAATTTGGTTGTTGGTTGGGTCAAAATCTATCCATCCGATGTCCGGCAGATAAACCGAAAACCACGCATGCGACGCACTTGTTCCTACAAACTGTTCTTGGTCTGGTTGTGCTACCGTTTCAATGTATCCACTGACGTATCGCGCTGCCAAACCCATTGAACGCAAACAACCAATTCCGAGATGTGCAAAGTCTTGGCACACACCGCGACGGTATTCTATCACTTCTGCCAGAGGTGTAGCAATGGTGGTAAAATTTGGGTCGTAGGTAAAATCTTCGTAAAGACGCTTTATTAAATCTTCTACCGCTTCCAGTAAGGAACGTCCTTTAGTGAATGAACTATCCGCGTAAGTATGAAGTCCGGGCATATCCTGGATCATTGGAGAGTCAAGCATGTATTGCCGTATCTCCAAAATTTCTGCATTCTGATCAGTATGTAACTGCTCTTGAACAGTTTCCCAGACTATATCCTTCACAGCATCCGTTTGTATTTGGGGCTCTTTCATCTCCACATGGCTTGTAACCGTAACGCTCAAATCTTGATGTGGACGTTGGATTGTGAAATAACAAACAGTATTTCCGAAGAAATCCTTTCGTTCACGGTAACTTGTTGGTTCCGGTTCAACAGTAAATTCACTTTGTGTACAGACTTGTTGAGCGAAACTTCGTGGAGTCAGTCGTGCTTCGTTATGACAAAGGTTAACAAGACTGTTATAACTGTACTGAGTGTTATGGGTGATCTTGTAGTTCATTGGCATTGCGTAAAGCTATGAAGGATCGGTTTTAACTAACTGTTGCGGTCCCTGGACATGACTGAAATAGGTTTGTGTAAGAACATCGGATAATTCTATCAAAATTTGTGCGAGTCGAACCAAAAGCTTTTCTAATCCTTGACGTTGTGTGCTTTGTTCAGACCGTTGCGCCAGTTGGAATGTATTAGAGAGTTGTAGCTGCGTTAATGCTTCTAAGATTAATTGTTCGTCCTCACTAAGACGATAGCCTGACTTTTCCCGAGGAAGATCACGAATCTGTTCTTGAAGTCGTTTTAACTGGTAGACCAACGAACGTGGATTCGTTTCGTCAAGCAGTAACATTTCAAGTGCTGTGGGAAGGTGTAACGCTGACCGATAACGACTCCGATAGGTAATTAGGCTTTCTGCAGCGGCAAGTATAGACTCAAGCAGTAGATGTTCAATCCATTCTTCTTGCACTGCAACGAGACTTGACCGACACAATACAATGAGAAGTAATGCCCGTTCAACACGCCGCCCCATATCAAGACTGACCCAACCGATTGTCTGCGTCATGTTCTCCGCGTTGAGTCCACTCAGTGCTGCAAGAAAAATCATAAGTTGATCAAGTTCGGTTTGGATGTGTTGTAGCGTACGTTCATCAGATTCACTTGAGGTGGATTGTATTTGCAAGTTCTTATCGTTAGTGCTGTACTTTTCAAGTGTGCTACATAAGTTCTCAATGCTGTTCATAACACGCCATGTATCTGTTGACCAACGATCACGGACAGCATACGCAGCACTCACCAGCGATTGAAGTGTTGACACAAGACTTCCACTGTTTGCTGTATCAAGCATAATGGAAAGCAGTTCGTTTTCTAATCCTTGTCCGCCTTTACTAACAAATCCTGGATGAGATGACGTTAAGCCAGTCAGTGAACGGAGCATACTGCGGAGATACGCGAGTTCTGATACGTCTCTTGTGTCGTCCCCATGTGTTTCTGTGAAAACTGCTGAAGGAAGAGGTTGTCCCAAAGGTGAAGCTTCTAAACCCAATTTAATTTTGTCTAATGTTATCCGAAGAAGACGTGCGTGTCCCTCTGCACGTTCCGCATAGCGCCCTACCCAGTAGAGATTTTCTGCAGAACGGCTTGATAAACCTTGGGAGTCTTCAGAGATGAGGGGGCCGCTTTTGGAATGCTGCCACAAACTGATATGTGGTTCGGGTTCCGGTGCTAAAATCCAAGTATCTTTACTGATACCACCGTCTTGAATAGTAACTGTTAATTCGCCCGCTTCACCTTCACAGCGAGTTAGTCCACCTGGCATTACAGCATAACCTCCTTTTTCCGCAAATAAGAAGCTGCGCAGAATTGCACGGCGTGGTTCAAGTTTGCCCTCTATAAGAGATGGTGTTGTAGAAAAGGAAATATACTCGTGCCCAACATAGAGATGCGGTTGCGCATTAATCTGCGCGCGAAGTGTGTCAACTTCAGTGGAGCTAAGTTCTGTAC
>JAPPMR010000480.1 GCA_028818995.1 Candidatus Poribacteria bacterium
TGACACGGATCATCTGCGACCGGTCATCGCGCTGTCCATAAACGCCGCGCCGAAGTCTAAATTCAGTAAAGGTTGCCTCTTCAACTTGACCGGCTTGGAACCGATCAAGTTGAATCTCATAAATTTCAATTTCGCGGGCAACATCAGAAGGGATGGCAGATGCATCATAGGCTCCCGCGTATTCAATAGCCATTCTATACTCCTTATAACCTCATATTCATTGGGTGCATTAGTCAATGTCCGATAACTTTTTTGGGTAAAACTTGCAAGACAACAGTGATGCAGAGTTGCATGTTGTTAGAAACCTTTTATTAAATTAGATAGTATACTTTAAAAAAGAATTAAAAGCAAGCGCAATTTTACATTTAATCTTTTGGAGGATCTCCCCAATCCGGAATTTGGAGTAATTCACCATCTTTAAGAGCGGATTCATGTGCGACAAATCCGGGGGCACAGTACCGAACCGCTTCCCAAACATTGACGCGCGGTAATCGTTGACGATTGACAGAATCCACAAACTCATGAACGAGATAAGCATGAGAACCACCGTGTCCACCTAAATTCTCCACAAGTGCTTCAGGAAGATATTCGTGCATTTGGGTAGGTTGGACGATCTCCCTTTCATTTTTATTTGCCCAAACACACCCCGCAAGATTCTGCTCGTAACTCCCTTCTGTTCCATAGATACCGCTGACACGTTCAGATCCAGGATGTCCAATCCGTCGAAACTCACAGATTTGCATTGTTGAACCGTTGCTCATTGTGAAAAGTCCCACTTCGTTAGAGAACGGATTCTTGTGGATGGTATCCTCCCGAAACCAATCGTCATTCGGATAGATATATCCTTGTGCGGAAACCGATGTCGCGTGTGCGTTCATCACGGAAATAGGAAAGCAGGTTGAATGCGTCGGGTAGTACATCGGAATACCACCAGTCTTATCTCGTCCGAACTGCTCACCCCATCTATTTCTTGCCACATCGTAAAGTCCGTGGTCCATATCGTGAAAATACTCGGCACGACAGTGAACAAATTCTCCAAATGCACCCTCCGCTGCTTTCTGGCGACAGAAGGCAGTTTCCGGACGGAAATAGCTTGTCTCACCGTTCATGTAGATCATCCCAGTTTTTTCAACGGTTCTGATCAACTCCTCACATTCATCCAACGACACTGCAGCAGGGACAGCGGTGTAGACATGTTTTCCAGCTTCCATCGCTTGAATAGCTTGTGGTGCGTGCATCCAATGCTGCGTGATGATGACGAGCGCATCCAAATCCGATTTGCAGATGTCGTCAAGACTTGAATATGTCTCCGAAATTTCAAACTGCTTTGCCCGATTTTTGAGGCGATCTTCGCGTAAATCACATAAGGCAAGTCGATGGACATCTGGGTGTGCTTTATAGGATTGGATAAACGAGGGACCGAACATCCCTAAGCCTACCATTCCAACACTAATACTCATCTGATTGCTCCTTACAAGATAAGGTATATGAGTCTTAATTGCAAAATAGCATGTATCATGATTGCTGTCAAGTATATTTTCAGGAGTGTGTAAAGTTTTTGGCCTGGATACGACATTTCTTTTGTAGATGGGTTTCAACCACGATTTATCGGGCTTACAAAGCCCTCCAACAAGAAAAAGGCTGCGGTTAATATCAATATTACATGCCCTATTCCAGATATTTGTTGACAAAACCGCTACGAACCATATAGAATCGTTTCATTATAGTCTATTTTCACCTATTGGAAGGAAATTTAAAAATGGCATTAAAAGTAGGCGTAGTCGGCATGAGTGGAATTGGGAATAATCATGCTAATTGCCACGCAAATGATGATTTAGCAGAACTTGTCGCAGTATGTGATATTGTGAAAGAACGCGCGGACAGCGCAGCGGAACGTCTCGGTGTGAAAGCTTACTACAGTTTGGCGGACATGATTGATGGCGAACCGGACCTTGAAATCGTTGATGTTACGACAGGCGGGAATGAGAACGGTAGTTGGCACTATGAACCGACGATGGAAGCACTTGACAATGGCAAGCACGTCCTCGTCGAAAAACCGCTTTCCAATGACGTAGGACAAGCACGTGAAATGGTGGCAAAAGCAACCGAAGAGGACCTCTACCTCGCTTGTAATCTGAATCACTACTTCACACCACCTGCGGAACAAGCAAAGAAATATATTGATAATGGACAGATCGGGGAGATGGTCTACATCATGCACAAGATGGGATTTGCTGGTGGAGAATTCAACTACAGTTATTCAAATGCACCGCGTTCCGACGGCTTTCCCTATTTTCATGTGAAAGCGTTCTTGTCACATCCGTTCAGTGTGATGCGCCATTTCTGCGGGGATGTAACGCATGTGCAGGCATTTATGGAACGTCCGCATTTTCGGCGCCGTGAAGGCGACTTAATGGTCTCAATAAATAGTATCCACCTCCGTTTTGAAAACGGTTGTATCGGATACCTGCTTAGCCAACGCGGAGACGCTACCTTCGGACTCGGTGGGTGGTGGAGCGTTGAACTCGCTGGCACGCGCGGTACATTCTGCATAGAAAATTGCATTGAAAAAATTACTTTTTGGCCCTCACCCGGTGCCCCTGAAGGTAATGAGACAGTCGTAACCGAATCTGGCATCAGCGATTTTGGACAGACATTTCCGTTAAGAATTCACGCGTTTTTAGAAGACATCACAAATGGTGTGCCGAAAGAGAAGATACGTGCCTCTGGCAGAGATGCGCTCGCGGCACTTGAATACACATGGGCGGCGATGCAATCTTATGAACAGGGTGGTATTTTGGTTCGACCGCATCCACTTCCTACGTTGAGTGGACTGTAAGGTAAACGGATAGAACCCGATTTTGAAAATCATTCTCACGGTTTTATATAGAAGGAGAAAAGACATTTGAAATTAGGAGCAAATTCAGTGCTGTTTGGCGGTTACGATATGGAAACCGCCTTTAAGCATATATCCATGGCTGGCTACGATGGTATTGAACTTTCCGCGATTGATGGGATGAGCCAGCATCTCGTCCTTGCAAACTGGCAGGAGCTTGCTGATGACATTAAGCGCCTATCAAAAGACTATAATCTTGAGTTGTTAGCGATGGAACAACCCTCACGTGATCCTGAAAGAATGGAGCTTGCATTTCAAGCGGCTGCTGAAATAGGTATCCCAATTGTTAACTGTGGCCCCGGTGGTTCGTCAGACGATGAAGATGCTTGGTCCGGGGTTATTGATTCTCTGGGAAGTCTCTCGGAAAGAGCAGAACATTATGGGGTGACACTATGTGTCAAGGCACATGTCGGTGCCAGTATCTATAATACGCCGACAACCCTTCGTGTGATGGAAGAAATTACATCTCCTGCATTCGGTATTGACATGGATCCATCACATATTCACCGCGCAGGTGAGAACCCTGTGGAAGCGATTGCTGCGGTAGTTTCACGCGTAAAACACGTACATATCCGAGATTGTAAGGGGACACAACGCGGTCCTGGCGATCCTGAGCTGCAAGCAAACGGACGCGGCGACATTGACCTTGTCGGTTACATCCGTGTGCTACATGAAAACGGTTATACGGGACCTTTGAACCTTGAGGTTATTGGTGCAAAAGAATACAGCTTAGAGCAGTGTTGCACGATTGCTGCGGAATCACGTGGACACATGCAAGCATGTCTGCAGGCGTGTGGTGCGCGTTAGTCTTAAATCTTGTAGGTGGGTATATATATAGCCTGCCTACTATTAAAATTTAGCCATACTATGTATGTGCTATATGAGGAACCTACCATGAAACAGAATCCGCTTATACTTCCAATAGTTGGTGGAGGCATTGCTTTTCTCTGCTTCTTTTTACCCTGGATTGCATTTGACATGTCATCTCTTGATTTAGACTCAATAGTTCCCCAATTGGAGGGGACCATAACAATTGCAGGTTTCAGGATGGCAATAAGCGGTGGAAATCTGTTCACCAGCATTGCCTTTCTCGCCACATTGACAATTCTTGGTGTGTGCATTTATATGTTGAACCAAAAAACGCCTGGAAAAGCCAGAAGTCCAGTGCTAATTAGCAGTGGGATAGGATTATTATTCATGGTTTTCACACTAATCCAATTTTTCCCAGGACTTAATCCTGAATTGCGTATGGCGTCCGACATGTTAAAATCTACTGACTTCAAAATAGATATGAGTAAAGTAATCAGTCTGCAATTCGGTGGATTTGGTGTGGCGATTGGATTTATTATTGCGCTCATTGGAGCGTGGAACATTCCAAAATCTGATACTTTGGTGGAAAAGACTGAATAGGGAAGTTTACGTTCTTAACGGGCATTCGCGTTCTATCTATTGTCGGATATTGATTTCTGAGAGACAAGATGAAAAAGTATTCGCGGTTAATCACGTTAATAGGTGGAATCTTAGCGTTTTTCTCTTTTGCCCTACCTTGGGAAGAGGACTTATCAGGTGCTCAGCTTGCCAATGGTGGAGACACTTTGGTTACAATCCTTCTCATTGTTGCTTTAGCGTTTATCTGTATCAGCATTTATATATTAAACCGATCCACCTCCTGGAATCTTATGTCTAAAATAGTGGCACTCATCCTAAGCGGTATTGGACTTTTTTTATATCTTCTTTTCTTTGAGGCGACGATTAGTGGTAGATTTGCATCTAACATAAGTAGAATAAGCGCTGTTGTAATCGTATTTATCCTTGCTTTGGCAGTATTTGGTGTTTGCGTTTATGTAGCAAACCGACATGTCTATCGGACATCATGGCGACCACTTCTGGCTCTCATCTTAGGTGGTATCGGTGTCCTATTCTGTTTTATCCCGATACTCTCGGTTGATAGTAGAATTAACTTCATTCTAATTGCTTTTTTTGCTGCCTTAACTATCACCGGTGCCAGTATCTTTAGATTAATCCGACAACCACCCTGGAAATCATGGTCTACATTCTTAGTCCTTATCAGTAGTAGTGTAGGACTCTGCTGTTTTCTGATTTTATTTTTCGGGATTAGTCTAAAAATTGCAATAGGAGGGAGAAGACTTTACGATCCAGGGTATGGCACATTTCTCGCTGCTGTTGGATATATTCTCGCAATGATTAGCGTTTTAAGTTTTATTGAAAAAGCTGATAGTCCAGAATCTCAAAGCATACAAGAAGAGGAAGTAAATGATAGAGGAGGTGAAGAATGAAACAGTACTCACGGTTCATTACATTAACAGGTGGAATCTTAGCATTTTTCTCTTTTGCGTTACCGTGGAAACATATCTACTCAGGGGCTATGTTAGCAAATGGCAGAGGATGGCCTATTACACTTGCTTTTATCGCATCATCAATTGTTGTCGGAATCGGTTACTTTGTGCTGAGCCAAAAATCTCGTGATAACCCTCGACTCATAACCCTTGGACTTATCATGAGCGGATTAGGGCTTTTATGTTGGGTAGTAACGCTAATTCAGTTTCTCGAAAGTAGGATCAACTTCATTACAATTTCTTTTGTTGCTTCTTTGATAATCATCGGCATCACTATTTATACGTTAAACCGACAAACTCCATGGAAATCTATACCAACAAAACTATTGCTTATTAGTAGTAGCGTGGGACTCATCTGCTTTTTTATTTTGTTTTTTAGTGGAAGCCTCGCCATTGGTTCTGGCAATCGGGTTGATAATACGCGATATGGTGCATCTCTATCTGCAATTGGATATATTCTTGCCATGGTCGGTCTACTATGTTTCCCTAAATCTAATGAAGAATAAAAAACGATGAACAGAATGTCGCACGGAAGTCATGGAAAATTATTTTATATAAGCCGCTTTTGAATCTCGTTTGCCTCAAGCGTTTCTTCGTGCCATGGGTTCTCTTCAGTTGAACTAAATGCACTCATCCTCTTATCTAACGTATCAGCATAATTTTGCAACTGCCACGCAAATCTGAGAGATGAATCACCACTATTGTAGAAAACCACCTCCGCGGTGTTATCTGTATCAACAATAGGTCTGACCAAAGAGAGAAGCGTTGAAGGTATCTGATCCTGTTGATCTGATTTTTTAATAGTTATGAGCGGGACAATCCTCCCTAAAATCTCACGAGTACCCAAAAGCAAAGGCCCATAACATGCAGTCACTGCACCTTGTCCCCAATTGCGCCCGTGCCCTGCAGCAACTGAGCAAACCGCACCACCCATATCTGCGTGTTCTCTTCCACCGCGTAGCACACGACGTGCGATATTTAGACGTGTAGCGGCATTTTGCAATGCTCTAACAGCATAAGCAACCTCACCTGTTACCTGATAGGCGAGTGTTAACGTTGCCGTTGAAGGCTCTTGAATAGGTTTAACTGAACCGTCATCCGACCATTCTCCCCAATACGCCATATCCGACCGTTTTCCCACGCCAAGTTCTCTGCGGCGAGTCTCCTGTGGAAAAACAAGTGCCAGCAATTCTGGTGAAGCAGGTGGAAGTGCTTGTAAACCTTCAGTAATGGCATCATCAAAACAAGTGTCATTAAATGTCCACCGATAATAGC
>JAPPMR010000368.1 GCA_028818995.1 Candidatus Poribacteria bacterium
TTTCGTTGTAAATATTCCACTCTGGTATAGACCATATCGTCAACCCTTTCCGAGCCCCAACTGCCAAAAAACTATTATCAGGAGAAAACTTATTTGATCGGATCTCGCTGGAGTAAAAGGGCTGATATGATCTATTTGTGTTATTCTTGGATTGGGGTTTTTCAGTAATATATCTCTCAATAATCTTGAAAAGTTCTTTCTGATGTAAATCCCATATTTTTATTTTGTGGGTCCATTTTTCACTGGTGAAATCATACATTTGTCCAGCAGCAGCGATCCATTTACCATCAGGTGAAAAGTCAATTGCTTTATATTGTTGGGTCAACGATGCATTTCTATATTTTGTAATGGTATTTTGATTTTTAATTATGGTTTTTTCAGAATTAGAATTTGCTATGTTTAAATCTTCCAGTGCAACAGATTCCCAACCGATCTTAGGTGGTAATAAGATAATTTCGCTCACTTTATTTAGATCACTAATTTTCAGCAATTTTACATCGTTAGATGCTGAAGCAAAATATGTGCCCTTTGGAGAAATAACTAAATCTCCTGCGGGCATTTCTATAGAATTTATTTCCTCCCATGAAGATATATCCCGAAATGAAAACTTCCGAATGCAATTACTGACAAACCATTCCCCAGCAGGCGAAAAAGCGATAAAATTTACAGATAAAGGAATGCCACCTTCTTTGGGAGGGTGAGCTATCAGCACCTTTTCAGGTAATTCTGTGTTGTTTCGGTTCCATATCTTTACTTTATTCCCCTCTCCAGCACTTGCAATATGGTCTGGATTTTTAGGAGAAAAAGCAATATCTCTTATTGAAGTGCCATGGTTAAACTTAGCAATCGGAGGAATCGGTCTCATGCGTTCCAAAGTCGTTTTTTGATTGTCGTTCCACTGATGCCATGTAGAAAACGCTAACAGAACCCCAGTAACTACAATAGCAAAGAACAATAGGAACACTTTTTTATTTTTCATTTAGTTTCCTCACATCCCAGAGACTCAGAATTCCATCATATTCAGTACCCGCGAGCATATTACCCTCAGGTGAAAACGCAATTTTCGTAACACTGTTCCAAAGACTTTTTCTCTTAAGTAATGCAATTGAGGTCATATTGTCTACTGACCAGAGGGTTATTCCCTTCACATCTACAATAGCAAGAATCTTACCATCTGGTGAAAACGCTATATCTCTTATGCGTTGATCTTGTACTTCATGGTAGATTTTCCATTCAGGTAAAACCCATATTGTCATTCCATTCTCACCTGCAACAGCAAAAAAACGGTTGTCTGGTGAAAACTTGATAGATCGGATATCTGCATAATAATAGCCAAGTTTAAAGTCCGCTGGGACTTTTCTCTCAATAGTCTTGAATAATTGTTTGTTTTGTAAATCCCAAATTTTTATCCTGTCAAATCCGATTCTTCGATTTTCGTCATTCATCTGTCCACCCGCAGCAATCCACTTCCCATCATGTGAGAAATCAAGAAATTGATAGTGCTGATTTATCGTTTTATTGTGATGTTCAACTGCACGATCAGTGTGATGATGTTTAGACAATCTCACATCTTCGTGTGATAATGCTTGTTCGCCTATCAGTGGTGGTAATACAAACATATCTACTATTTCATTTGGGTTGCTGATATCCCATAGTCTTACATCATTAGAGGCAGTTGCAAGTAGATAATTGACAGGAGAAATAGCTGCACTTGAAGAACCGATATCAAAAGAATTCAATTTCTTTTTTAAAGACACATCCCAGAATTCAAGCATCCAATTTATTTTTCTAATAAGCCATTCACCTGTTGGTGAAAACGATAAACATTCAACGGAATAAGTGTCCCCACTACCATCATGCTCAAGCATACCGGTCAATACAACTTCTGGTGCCTGTGTGTTGTACCTATCCCAAACTTTTATGGTGTAGTCTTCACCCGTAGTAACAATGAGGTTAGGATTCCTTGGTGAAAAAGCAATAGCATGGATCCGGGCACCATGATTAAATTCTGCAATAGGCAGAATCGGTCCTGTTCGTTCCAAAAGAGTCTTTTGATTGTCGTTCCACTGCCGCCATGTAGAAAACGTTAAGAGAACCCCGGTAACTGCAATAGCTAAGAACAACAAGAACACTTTTTTACCGTTCATTTAGTTTCCCCACATCCCAGAGACGAAGAACACCATCATAATTCCCACCTGCAATCATGCTGCCATCTGCAGAAAACGCAATTATTGAAACACTGCCAAAAAGACCTTTTCCTCTTAGCAAAGCAATAGGAGTAATATTTTCCATTGACCAGAGAGTGATTCCCTTGACATCTGCAACTGCATACATCGTGCCATCTGGCGAAAACGTTATATTTCTTATGCGTTGATCAAGTACTTCGTGGTAAATATTCCATTCAGGTAAAGACCATATAGTTAATCCATTGTTCGCCGCGACAGCAAAAAAACGGTTATCTGGCGAGAAATTGATGGCACGGATATTATTGATACATTCGTTAGGTTTAGCACCTTCTGCGACTTCTCTGTCCCTCTTTATTAACTTGGCAAGTTGTTTACTTCGTAAATCCCAAACTTTTATTATACCAATCCTTTTTTTCTTGACTTTGTCATCTATATATCCTCCAGCTGCAATCCATTTGCCGTTATTTGAAAAGTCAATTGAATCATAAAACTGGTTGTCTGTTACATGACGGTATTTATTAGGTAACATGTGATATTTTGTTAGCGGATCAGAAGTAGGGCCGGGTATACTTATCTCTTCCAGAGATAGAGGCTTCCAACCTATCTCTGGTGGTAATAAAACTAATCCTTTAATGTCTTTTGGATCATTAATATCCCACAATTTCAATTCTCTTGTCGCTGTTGCAAGATAATGTCCTTCAGGAGAAATAGCGAATGTAGATGCTGGAATCTTTATAAAGTTAATTCTCCTACCTGATGTGACATCCCAAAATTCAAGTGCCCAAAAAGTTTTACTGGCAAACCATTTATCGGTTGGTGAAAAAGCTATACCGTTCAGGTTGGTAGAACCATCATCGTCTTCCTGAGTTTCCAGCGTAATGTGAGGACTATCCTGATTGTTTACGTTCCAAATCTTTACAGTGTTCCCTGCTCCAGCACTTGCAAATAGTTCTGGATTCGTCGAAGAAAAAGCAATATCTCTTATTGAAGTGCCATGGTTAAACTCGGCAATTGGATGAATCGGTCTCATCCGTTCCTTCGTCGTTTTTTGATTGGCATTCCATTGATGCCACGTTGAAAACGCTAACAGAACTCCAGCAACTATAATTCCTAAAAAGAAAATCAATATTCTTTGCGTTTTCATTTTTCTCCAGAAGACATCAACTTAAGATTTTACGTGAGGTATGCTAAACCGTAGGTAATCAACGCTAAATTAAAAAATAGAGGCCTACAAAATCCTCTAATAAAAAAATGGGATTAAATTGACACGTGCGGTTTCACCTAAGTACAACCCAACCTTCGTCTACACTTGGATTTTTATTATCAAACTCCAATTATATCATAACACATTATGATGAAAAATGTAAAATCATTATAGTGATTTAGAGTGCCCTGTCCCTTCCTAACCACTATGCAAGCGTAATGATTCTGAATCATGAGAATTACATTGTTTCGTTTTGTCAGATATGTTATATTATATGTATGATTGACAGTTACTCACGCTGGGTTGAGAGAAACTTCGCAAGTAATTGTGCGTACTTAGATTTAAAAAGTTTGAATTCTTAATAGAGTATCTGTTATCATGTTTAAAATATGATAGGTAGAAAGATTTGATAGTTCCTGGAACTTTTTAGGGAATGCAGCTGCCAAAACTGCAAAATAAGAAGAAAAAAGGAGAATTTTGGAGATGAAAGTTCATAACATTTTCGCGGTATTTGTTGTGTTGCTGATGTTGACCGTGTCAATGTCTGTTTTTGCACAAGTACAAGAAAAGAACCTTGTTGGCTGGTGGCTTTTTGATGACAAAACAGAGGAAACGGGCAACTGGGGGGAAATCATCCTCCGAGGTGCAACAATTAAAGACGGAGAACTGGTTTGTGAGCGTAACAAATGGGCAAATTCCATTGAATACGATGGGCCAGATATCTCTGATATTACATTAGCGAGTTGGGTAAGATTAAATGATCTGGGACATACGCACGGTTCCGCACTATCATTAGATAGAACTGATATAGATCAGTTTGTTGCGATTGTTTATGCTGAAAGAAAGGCGGGACAGTGGATGCCGGGAAGCAGCCATTTTAGACGTACGAGTGATTTCCCAAACGTTGTGAATGAAGACAAAGAAGGTGAGATGGTATTACTAACCATCACCTATGAACTTAATGGTGGTCAATACGAGATTACTGGCTACCGTAATGATAAAAGTATGGGTAGTTTCAAAAAAGGAGATGAAAGGACCTGGACAAAAGATAATGCTGAAGCGATCTGGGGAGCAAGGCATTCTGGTGGTGTTGCTAATCCAGTGAGCAGTTCTATAACTGCTGACATTGCAGAATCTCGTATCTATAACGTCGCATTGTCGCATGACGATGTTAAAGCTATGTACCAAGGGGATCTACCAGTAGAACCACGCGGTAAACTCGCTACCCGTTGGGCAAAGATAAAAAGGCAATAATCTTTTGCAGCAGTTCAAGATAAGTTATACGGTTTACCTGAGTGTTCTCACTTAGGTAAACCATTAAACCAAACAAAAAGGAGTTGTTCACATGAAAACAAAAATTTACTGTATATGTGCAGTGTTGCTGATGGTTGGCATGCCGATGTCAGTTTTTGCGCAAGTGCAAGAAGATAACCTGGTCGGTTGGTGGCGATTTGATAATGCGAAGGAAGAAACAGGCAACTTTGGAGATGTTGTCCTTCATGGTGCCACCATTGAAGATGGGCAATTGGTTGTTTCAAACGGAAAATGGGCACATTCCCTGGATTATACCGGTCCTGACATCACGGAAGTCACCTTGGCAACTTGGGTAAGTTTGGACAGTTATGCGAAAACAAATGGTTCTGCACTCACATTAGATGAGGTGTCAACAGATCAGTTTGTAGCAATCGTCTGGGCAGAAAGGGTTGTTAAACAGTGGATGCCCGGGAGCAGTCATTTCCGCCGCACTGCCGATTTTCCCAATGCTGTTACTGAACCTGAAACTGGCGACAGGGTTTTCATCGCTATCACGTACAAGAACGACAACAACCAATATGAGATCACTGGTTACCGAAACGGTGAAAGCATGGGAAGTTTTAAAAGGGGTGATCTTAGAACTTGGGAGGCTGGTGATTCAGAAGCGATTTGGGGTAAACGTCATGTTAATGGACTTAGCGGTCCTGGCGATCTCAACGCACACATTGAAGAATCTCGTATCTACAATGTCGCTTTGACAGCTGCTGAAATTGAGACCTTAGAACTCCAAGCATTAACGCCAGTTGAACCTCAAGGCAAACTCGCAACCCAATGGGGTGCACTCAAAGCCAAATAATCTTTAGAGTAGGTTCCATGACTATTTATGGTGAATTATTGAAATAATTATACACCTCACTTGTAGGAGCGATCTCCGAATCGCGACCAAAACCATTCGTAGTCGGGAATTGGAGTTCCCTCCTACAAGTTCTAAAATCTACCATAGTTTTTATATGTTAGGTGTCGCGACCAAGAGGTCGCTCCTACAGAAGAGGATTCTCTGAACTGAATACCCTGGAACCGTTCTACAATCACTGTCCCGTCTCAGTCAGGCAATATCCTGTATCCACTACTAATCCCTGTTGACATTCCAACAATTGCCCATAAACCAGCACACAACATCTCTCCGATGACCAAACCGAGGAATGCCGGTCGCGCTTGGCGATATGCCTTCAGTCCGCCGTATTTCACAATCGCAAATTTCAGTCCCCATCCTAAAAAGATTGAAAACCACAGTTTGAACGTTGCCCATGAACTTAACATCGTATAGCCGAGAGGGTGCAGGGGCCACCAAACAAACGTCTGCCGCATCCACATTAACCACCCTGTGAACCCACCTCCGAACAAGATAAATCCAGTATTTGTCCAATTGGTGCTGGTTTTTGGACTTGTGAGTAATCCTTCAAGTTGCCGCATAAACCATCCGCCACCCATATAAGGCGCGCCGTGTGCATACCCAACTTTGATCGCTGAATAATAAGAAACGCCCAGACCGATGACCATCGCAACCGCCATAGCGATGAGCAGTTGTCGTCGCTTGACGCGTGCTTCGTCTGTTGCTTTTAGTCCATTCATGATGTTTGGCATCATAAATTCGCGTAGGTCAAGCGTTAAACAGACGGGATGCATCATTAACGATGTTAATGTTGATGGGTGTATTCTTGAGGTGCCAAGTGTCGTTAGAAAAAAACTTTGTGGAGAAAAAGATGGATTGATAAATGGAATACCACCGTTAATTACCTGCCATGTTAAAACGACATACATAGCAAGCAGGAACAAGACAAAACCGATAGCAAAAAGTATAGACA
>JAPPMR010000119.1 GCA_028818995.1 Candidatus Poribacteria bacterium
ATCGCATCTGTCAACATCGAAGAAGCATTCCGAGGACAACGCGGCGGAGACAAAGGATATGAGCCTTTTGAGGGTATTATCCTGACAGATACCTTCAACCTGAATAAATCCGAAAAGCCAACGCTTTTCCCAAAGGAGCGAATGGTAGAAAATAACGAGCGCGCCGAGCGTCAACAGAAACTTACGATTGAGGTTATTGTTGGCAATCCACCGTGGTCGGCAGGACAAAAAAATGCAACGGATGACAACCCAAATGTGGAATACCCTGAACTTGAACAACGGATAACGGATACGTATGCAGACCGCACGACTACAACGCTGAAAAGGTACCTCTACGATACATATAAGATGGCGATCCGGTGGGCATCTGATAGAATTAGTGAACACGGAATCATAGCGTTTGTCACTCCTGCTTCGTGGATTGATGGAAACGCCGAAACGGGGATACGGGAATGCTTGGCAGAGGAATTCAGTTCAACTTATGTTCTGAACCTACTCGGAAATGCAAGAATACGTGGAAAGCAAGGGCGTTACCAAGGCGGGGGAGTCTTTGATAATGCTACTCAGTCCCCCGTTGCTATTACCATTTTAGTCAAGAACCTAAATACCGAACATAGTGAGTGTAGTATAAAGTATCGAGATATAGGTGGTGAACTTAGAGGTGAGAAAAAACTGGAGAAATTGAAAGAGACAGTTTCAATTTCAGGATTTAGCGATTGGCAGTCCATCAAACCTAATAAGTATCATGAATGGATTGGACAACGCAGTGATGCATTTACGGAATTCTATCCACTCGGCACAAAAGAGGCAAAAGCAGGAAAAACTGATGACGCTATATTTAGGTTATACTCACTTGGTTGGGCAACAAACCGAGATGCCTATCTCTACAATTTCTCGCGCGATACCCTCTTGGAAAATGCGCGACTGATGACAAAGGATTACCTCACTGCACTTTCAGAATTTGGAACAACACTCAAAGCAAATCCTGAACTATTATCGGATAAAAATGCGTTAAAGACTGTTGTAGAGGAGATAACACAACAGCACAATTCAAATAGTAAGTGGAATCGTGAACTCATGAACAATTTGAAACGGAAGAAAAAGACAGACTTTGATGATAATTACCTCCGAACAGTTATGTACCGCCCATTCGTTGCAACCAATTGCTATGCCGACTACACGTTTATACATTGCAAGTACCAGATGGATCGGATTTTCCCAAACAGTTCAAGTGAAAACCGTGTAATATGCCTCCCCAACAGAGGCGCAAGAGTTCCATTTTCTGTAATGATTACTGATACTATGCTAGATCTCAATTTTTTTGATTCTGGTTCACAGTGTTTCCCGCGATGGCGATATCTACAGTCTACAAACGCTGATCAACTCATGGATGAAGAGATACCGGAGCGTATTGATAACATCCCAGATACCGCATTACGTGCTTTCCGCGAGCATTATGCCGATGACGCTATCACCAAAGACGACATCTTTGATTACGTCTACGGCATTTTACATGTCCCGAGTTATCGGGAAGAATTCGCAAATGATTTGTCAAAGACGCTCCCTCGTATTCCTTATGTTTCCGACTTTTATGCTTTCGCCGAAGCAGGAGCCGTCCTTGCATCCCTTCATCTCAATTACGAAACGTGTGAACGGTACCTAGACCTTGAAGTTGAACCCGTCACGCCATCCTTACTTTGGGAGGAAAAACCGGAGTATTTTCTGCTTGGGACGCGGGCAATGCGATTCGCTGACAAAAAACAGAAGAACACACTCATCATAAACGAGCATATCCGTTTAACAGGTATTCCAGATGACGCTCATCATTACCTTGTTGATGGTAAAACACCATTGGAATGGTTTATCAACCGTTATAAGATCACCCCGCCAGAAAAGAACAGTGGCATCCTCAACGATCCAAACGGCTGGTTCGAGAACCCACGCGACCTCATCACAGCGATAGAACGCATCATCTACGTCAGCGTCGAATCCACCAAAATTATTGAGGCGTTGCCTTCTGAGATAACTTCGGAGAACGAATAGTTTTTGTCATTTTTTCTGACAAAAGCGCGGGAAATATGGTATAATTAAAATATGGCACATCAGCAAAAAAGATAATGTTGGTAAGCCAAAGAACATGCACCAACCTTACTCACCGAGAGTAAGGACATGGGGGCAACTTTCGCTATATGTGTACTTGTGCTTAAATGTGCTCTAAACACATTCCTACCAGAGGTTTGGATTAACGGTGTAGATCCTTTCGAGGCATTTGATACAGTTATCAACAGCCTTCTACAAACAATAATAGCCGGAAAAGCGGCAGATTTTATTATAGATGGAGGTATTGAAATGATCAAATACATGAAATATTACGCAATAGTCCGAAACCAGTTCCCGATGAAAAACAAAGCACGAAATAAAGCGAAGGGACCCAGTAAGTGGGCGAATTAGAACACCCATAGGACAATAATAGGCGGATGAATTTGGAGATTTCGCTTAATAGATTGTCCATTTTTAGATTGTAGGTGGATTCGTTTGTAGCAAGGTAATTTATCGCCCATCGTAATGTAAAATGAATCAACCAACTCTAAACAAACCGTAATTTTAGACTGGACAGACCATTAGTATGAATGACCGGTATCAACATTTTGGAAAACGTCTTACACCAAGTATAGCTCAGGAACTTATCTTAGAACTGTTTGCAGGGGATACTGTTCAGAGACAAGAAATCGTAAGGAGGGTAGATGAGGTTCATCGTGAGCGTGGTGGACTACCTTCAACGGCCAAAAGTCACCATCCTGCCGAGCATGCCCTGTCAAACATGAAACGAATTGGGTTTGCCAACAATCCCGAACGCGGACTCTGGTCTATCTTTTCAGAGGAGTCCTTCCGGTCAGAAGAACCCGCTCAATCAGGAGAACCGGATCCAATCACATCGCTAAATGAATTCATGAAGTGGGTCCAGGAATTACCTCAAGGAGAATATGTATATCGAGGTGTTTCAAATCAGGATTACCCAATAGAGGCGTCCACCTATCGCCGTCTGAAAGATGAGAAAGGCAACTTCCAGAACGAAGAAGACAAAAGTGCAGAGAGACTTTGTCAAATCAATTGGGAAATGATCGAAGACGCAAACCGTCATAGGTACGGCTGGGAAAATGAACAACCTCCACCTCATTTGAATTTACTTGCAAAACTTCAGCACAGCGGGGCAGCAACCTGCTTAATAGATTTTACGAAAAACCCCTTGGTCGCACTTTGGATGGCTGGTAGAAAAAGCAGTAGAGGCTCCGTAGATGGTAAGGTCTATGCTGTAAAGATCGGTCGCGGTTCTGCATTCCAATTTGTTAGTTCTGATGACGCAATAAATAAAAAAATTATTGATTTTTTCCAGGGCAACGAAGAAACGGGGTACAAACTATATCAATGGCAACCCCATTATCAGGACAACCGCATGCTTGCACAGCAGTCTGTTTTTTTATTTGGTGGCGGGTGGAACGCAATTAAACTATCGGAAGAATGTGTTATTTCTAAGAAACACAAGCAGGAAATCTGGGATTCCTTAAAGAAATCAGCAGGTATTTCTGAGGATATTCTATTTCCAGACTTTGAAGGATTTGCAAGTCAACGCGCACAGAATAAAGCCTACAATCAACCAGATGTTCCCCTTAAAACGGTTCCTGAGTCTGATTCTCAGGAAGACGTTACAGATGAAACAATCGATGAGCAACATCAACAGGGATCAGCAGCTATATCTCATTTACGGCTCAGCCTTGATGCGTTACGAGAGGGTAACACCGAAGCGGCAACTCAGCACTATGAGAAAGGTATAGAGTTTGAGCTGTCCGACCAACTACTTAATCATTTTTATCGAGAGCGTGCCATTATCCACCATAATAAGGGAGATCTTGAATCAGCTATTTCTGACTATAATGAGGCAATCCGCCTTAACGTCAACGATGAAAATTCTCACTATGGACGTGGACAAGTGAATTACGAAATTGGTAAGTATACGGAATCTATAGACGATTTTAACACGGCTATCCGTATAAATTCTAATAATGCAGATACCCACTATTGGCGGGGGTTAGCAAAATACCAGCTCCAGCAATATCCAGAAACTATAATTGACTTTGACAGTGCTATCAACCTAAATCCTACCGATGCATATTTCTATTATTGGCGAGGAATGACAAGTTCAAACTTGAAGAATTATCAAGATGCTATAGACTATTTTAATCAGTCTATCAGCATAAATCCGACACACACGGCCTCTTACTATTATCGCGGAATGGCAAAATACCAGCTCCAGCAATATCCAGAAGCCATAATTGACTTTGACAGTGCCACCAACCTAAATCCTACTGATGTCTCCCTTAATGGATATGTTTACTATCAGCGAGGAATGGCAAAGAAGCAAATGGGGCTCTTTATTAAGGCGAATGCTGACTTTCACATAGCATTAATGTGTGCGGAAGAAACTGGAAATGATAGTCTTATATCTTCGATTAAGCAAGAACTTTCACCTAATATCTTGTAGTTGGGAAAAAGAAGGAATCCTAACTCTACTTGTTCAGTCTACTATCCCCAAAACATCCACGAGGGTTACCTCTAACGGATACCCTCTGTTAAGTTAGCGAAGGTAACACGAATGCGAATCAAAGAAGAATTTAAGAGATCTGGTGCCTTTTGGCTCCCTTCCTCTCCCGAAAATCAAATCCACGGAACACTCTCTATATTAGATGGGGGGAATGTTAAACTTGAACTTACCCAATCGCTTACCCCCAGCATACAGAAACAATTCGGTTATACCGATCCGAATAGTTTGAATCCGATACTCGGACATGTTGAAAAAGACGGATCTGTTATGATTGATAGATGCTATAGTATACAAAAGAAACGTAACTTTGCCCATGGTGGGTATATGGCATCCGATGTCGTTATGGCAACAAGGGTGTTTATGGGTTTCCCATATGCTGAGGATGTGAGTTCACATTTTAATACTTGTAGTTTTTCCATTGAAGGTATTGACGAATGGGTTGGCATCACAGGCATTGAAGTTGACCACCGCCCTGAAGGACGTGCGCTAACGATATCGTATGAGAAACCTACGGACATATCTCTCAACCTTCAAAACGGTATGCAGCTGCTAATTACATTTGCTTGGACGTTTCCGGGATTCCCGATTAACAAGCGAGCGGAGGTAAGCCAAAAAACCTATTTCAGATTGATTGCCCCGAATCCCTGTGAATTGGATGCGTTCATTTCTGTCACCCAAAAAGTTACATCTTTTCTGTGTTTTGTCATGAACGAAATCGTTTGCTTGGATAGGATGTCGGTAACTTCTGATAGTCATCGCCAAGAAATTGGGGAAGGTCACACTGTCCCTATACCGGTGAATGTTTATTGTTCAAGCTGGCCCTATACCAAAAACGAGCCAGCAATCAATGAATTGGATATACTATTTAAATACAAGGATATACAAAGTCGTGCTGAAACCATAATCAATAAGTGGATAGTAAACTATGAACAAATTGCTCCCGCTCTTGATTTATACTTTCTGGCAAAAGCTGGGACGCTCCCCTCCTGGAATACGCAATTTCTGACTTTGGTCCAAGCACTAGAAGCCCTTCATCGAAGAACATCTGACGAAAAGCACATGGATGAAGACGAATTTAAAGAAATACGCAAAGTTCTCGTTAATAAATGTCCTAAAAAGGAAAGAAGTTGGTTTGCAGATAAACTGAATCATGCCAATGAATTGACTCTAAGAAATAGACTTGAAAGGATGACTGACCCCTTTAGTAAATTTATGGGTGGTGATAGCAAAGCCCAGCTGATTGACAAAATTGTGAAAACACGAAATTACTTGACACACTATAGTTCAGATTTGGAATCGGAGGCTGCGAAAGGAGAGGTTTTGCAGTTTCTCTGCCGTAAAATGAATGCCCTCTTTCGGCTCCATTTTCTTAAATTAATAGGTTTTGATGAACAAGAAATTGATGAGGTTGTAGATAAATGCCCATACTTCAAAGGGGAATGTAACTTGTAGTGTTTGTACTGCCTGCGGTTTTTTAGATCACTCCCTAAAGGAACTACTATACTTTGGACAGTTTTCCATCGGAGCGGGAAACCCGCACCCTACAAAGGAGACAGAGGCGTAGGGTTAGGTTGCCTAATCCGCAGGGAAGCGTTCGTTTTTCTACGTGCTCTGTGAACGTGCGAAACTCATAGAAAAAATAAACAGACCTTTGAAAACACAACGTCCATCAGACAAAAATTGTCCAAACTTTAGTAAAGGAACTATAGTTTCCTTCAAAGGTAAAAAAAGGAGGGACGCATAATGGAGTTAAGAATTATACCAATCAATGTTGTAGAGGAAAAAGTGCATGCGCAACTTTTTCCTCCAGACGGGGATTATGTCACATGGATTCGTGCTAATAATCCAACTGATATTTATCAAATGTATCAAGAAGTGAGTAATCATCAATAGATCGTAG
>JAPPMR010000177.1:0-1293 GCA_028818995.1 Candidatus Poribacteria bacterium
AATGCCTAAAGACGAATGCGCGTATGGCATTCGCCATGATTCATACCGTTGATTTACTCCTACAAGAATAAATCACGTCTATTTTCCAAGAAGTGATCGCATGATCTCATCGTCGACCATATCGTCTGGGTATTTGGTTTTGAGTAGTGCTTTTAATTTCTTTCTACCCCGATTCACCAAAACTTTGACATTATCGGTTGTCGTTTTCAACGTTTTAGCAATCTCTTTTTGCTTCATACCATTAGCACTTAACAGGATTGCCATTCGTTGGTTTTCAGAGAGCTGCGCCATCAAACCCATTACTATTTCAAAGTATTCGTTGTTAACCGCGATATGCTCAGGTCCCAGACCCACAACAGCTGTTTCCGTGAACTCGTCTTCAGAAGGTTCATAAGACTCACGTCTTTCTCGTTCTTTGAGCCATTTTATTCTTCTTCTGTTCGCGATGGTGAACAACCAAGAATTGAACCTTTCAGGGTTCCGAATGGTGTGTATTACTTCCATCGCTATAAGGAGCGTGTCTTGAGCGAGGTCTTGAACATCCTCCGGATTGCCGATCTTCCGATTATAGAAGAATTGTGCCAGTCTCGGTTCGTATTCTATACAGAGGGCATCCCATGCCGTTTTCTGACCAGACTGGTAAGATCGCACGAGTTTTGCATCACGTTTACCTGACTTATGTCTCACCCGATTCGCCTTTTTGGCTATACATACAACAATTTATGTGTGAAAATTTGGGGACAAATACATATCTTGCCCCAAATCGAACTAATACTTGCATAAAATGCATATACAATTACATTTTGTGCGTCTGTATAGTAGGTGCAGAAATCAGGTAGAGAGGTTACAGATTTATTTTAAAGAGTGTAAAAAATATTTGAATTTGACATTTTCACTAAGTTATGTTAAAATAAAAGAAATCTGGAGGTGTCGTTTCTATGGCGTATTATATTACTGACGAATGCATCGGGTGCATGGCATGTTTAACCAACTGCCCTGTGGATGCGATTACCGGCGACCGGAATATGCTGCACATCATTGACCCAAATGTCTGTATTGATTGTACAGCGTGTGGCATGGTGTGTCCGGTAGAAGCCATCCGTGACCAATTCGGTGAAGTATGCAAATTTATTCGTCGTCCAACACATAGACCTATCGCTGTTATCTATGAAGAACTCTGCTCTGGGTGTGATTTCTGCGTGCATATCTGTCCGTGGGAATGTCTTGAACTCAAAGACCCCGAAACAGGCGAACATGCTGAAAGTTTCTTCGGTATCTGTGAATTAGTCAAAC
>JAPPMR010000177.1:1303-6480 GCA_028818995.1 Candidatus Poribacteria bacterium
CCGAAGGACTGTGTTGGCTGCAAGTTGTGTGAAGAGGTATGTATCAAGGATGCGATCCGCGTTGAATCCCCCGTGCTATTAGAACTCGCTGAAGCAGCAGATTAACTTTCATTCAATTCCGAAATGGTTACCGCACCGTTTAAAAACTCTAATTTAGTCGTTGTCATTTCTGGTCCTTCCGGGTGCGGTAAAAGCACTGTTGCCACTGCGTTGTGTGAAGCGGATGATTCGTTACGGCTCTCTATTTCTGCTACAACACGCGCTGCACGCCCCCGTGAAGTTGACGGTGTTGATTACCATTTTTTGACATCCGCACAATTTGAGGAACGGATTGAACAAAACGCATTCTTAGAGTGGGCAAAATACGGTGAAAACTTTTATGGAACACCTAAATCTGAAATAGAGGCAGCGCGTCAAGAAGGAAAAGATACAATTTTAGAAATTGAGGTGAACGGCGCGCTACAAGTCCGAGAACAGGACCTTTCCCCCGCAAGAAGCATTCTGATTTTTTTGATTCCAGCATCATTTGCTATTTTGGAGAAACGTTTACGCGGTAGGAAAACCGAATCAGCGGCAGAACTCACAAACCGATTAGAGATTGCCAAAACCGAAATTAGTCAGATAACACATTACGATTACTGTGTTATCAATCCTGAAAAAGCAGTAGAGCAGGCGGTTTGCCAAATTCAAGCGATCATCTCGGCAGAACGGTGCCGTATTACCCCTGAACAGACAGCAACTTTTTCCGAATCTTTTTTTAGTATTCCCAATAGGCCGGATTTGTAATCCGAATTTCCTATGGAACTCAAAGACCGAACCATCCTTTTAGGCGTTACCGGCGGAATTGCCATCCATAAATCGTTGGATTATGCGAGCCAATTGGTTAAATGGGGTGCTTCTGTTCACGTCATAATGACAAAAAACGCCACCCGTTTGATAAACCCGTTACAATTTCAGGTGCTATCACGGAATTCCGTGCTGCTGGACTTGTTTGAAACGGGTGAAGATTGGAAACCGCCGCATATTGATTTAGCTGACCGTGCTGATCTGCTTGTTATTGTTCCCGCCACTGCAAACATACTTGGAAAGATGGCAAACGGTATCGCTGACGATGCACTTTCTACTGTTGCTGTTTCTGTCCATTGTCCCATTCTCGTGGCACCTGCGATGAACGGACACATGTATCAGAACCCGTTTGTCCAACAGAATATAGACACACTCAGCAAGCATGGTGTCCAATTTGTAGAACCGGCGAGTGGTGATCTTGCGTGCGGCTACGAAGGCGTTGGTCGCTTGAATGAGGTGGATGTAATCCTTGAACGGACGAAAGCAATTCTGAACCGCCAACAAGACTTGCATGAGAAACGAATTCTCGTTACAGCGGGTGCCACGCGAGAATATATTGACCCAGTTCGGTTTATAACAAACAGATCAAGCGGAAAGATGGGCTATGCACTCGCAGAAGCAGCGGCACGTCGAGGCGCAAATGTTCAGTTGATTAGCGGACATGCAACAGTTTCACCTCCAACGGGAATTGAAATCTATGATGTAGAAACGACACAGGAAATGCACGAGGCAGTACTGCAAAATTTTGAGGAAACAGATATCGTCATCATGGCGGCTGCGCCTGCCGATTATCGTCCAGCGGAATGGACACCGCACAAAATCAAGAAACAGACCGACACATTAAACATCGCTTTACAGAAAAACCCAGATACTGCGCAGACTATTGGTAGAAATAAAAAGCATCAGTTAACCGTATGTTTCGCTGCAGAAACGAACGATGTCCTTGAAAACGCGAAAGAGAAGTTAATCCGCAAAAACTGTGATCTCATTGTGGCAAATGACATTCTCGCTGAAGGTGCTGGATTCGCAGGTGATACGAATATTGTAACGCTGCTTGACAAAGCAGGCAATAGTGAACAACTCCCACTCCTATCTAAGCGAGAAGTTGCAAATGCTATTTTAGATCGAATCGTAAAGTTGATGGGAAAATAGTATCTATTCCGAACGCAACTTCAACTACTGCTTAGTAAATTCCAAACACATGAACGAGAATAAGGCACATCATGAACGGATGACACTTCTGCAACAGGCGAAAGCATTTCTAAAGACGCACCGTACACGCCCTAAAAAACAGTTGGGACAGCACTTCCTCATCAATCCCGATGTTTTATCCATTATCATTGAAGCAGGTGGAGTCACTGGGACAGATGTAGTCATAGAAATCGGTGCAGGACTCGGATGCCTCACAGCAGCGTTGGCTGAACGTGCGAAATCCGTCATAGCCATTGAAGTAGACCCATTATTGTATGCTGAATTAGAATCCCAATTCTCAATTGATACTAATATACAGATTATTCACGCCGATGTGCTTGAATTAGAGTTTTCATCGCTTTTCCTTCCAAACACCCGCCCAAAAGTTATAGCGAATCTCCCGTACGGTATAACTACTCCAATCTTGTCGAAACTTCTGCAACACACAAATCAACTTAGCACTTGTGTCCTCATGATGCAGCGTGAAGTTGCAGAACGGATTGTCGCCCCACCCGGAGGAAAGGACTACGGTGCATTGACTATTGGTGTTTCCTACTATGCCGATCCTATATTAATTGGGATACTCTCGCCGCAAAACTTTTTTCCGGCACCACAAGTGGATTCCGCGCTGCTAAAATTAACAATGCGTGAGAAGCCACCAGTTACAGTAAACGATGAAGATTATTTTTTTCGGGTTGTTCGGGAGGCGTTTAGGGGAAGGCGAAAAATGCTCAAAAATTCGTTGCGTCGATTTGCATCTGCTGAAATACTAAATGAGGCATTTGCTGAATTAAACATTGCTCCACAACGGCGCGCTGAAACGTTAGATATTGCCGAATTTGCTGCATTAGCAAACCTATTGCAAACCAACGTCTAAACTCAAAAGCTGCCAGTAGACAATCTTCCAATCAGTCTCTTCCCGTCGAAACTCAAAATTACAATTTGCCTCAAGGTGTCTTAGATTCCCGTTTTCCGCATTTTCAGAGTCAACATCCAATAAGATTTCAATTGATGCTTTCCTCGCATGGGTTATATCCATGACTCTGTCTTTAAACACAAATTGTAACCAAGAATATCTTTGAAAAATGTTTACGAAAGTTGGGTCTACACCTTCAAAATTTGGCGGGATTACACCAGATAAGATACCAAAAGCCGTAACGGGATCATCAGACGCAACATAAGACTCAGAGAACCGCGCTTGGATATCCGGGAGGTTCTCAAAATCTAACGACTCAATCAGTTCTGAAAAACTCTCGAAAAATGCATTCAATTCGTCTTCAGGGTCTTTGAGAGGTGTCAATGCTGCATCAACTGTCAAACGCTCCTGATTCAGCGTGAAAGTGTAAGTGTATACTTGATAATCGGGATCATGAACAGTTAAGTTTTGTTCCTCAAAATAAGGTATTCCGTGAAACGCAAAAACACCGTCAACTTCAGTCTTGACCTCTAAACCAAATAACTTTACGACAGTGCCGGGAATCGGGTTGTTTGTATTTGCGTCAGTGACCTTTCCCGATACAGTGCCGTATAATATTGGTTTTGGTTGAACTATTGGTGTTTCATCTTCCGCTTGCCCGCAACCCAAAAATACGGTGAATATAAGTAAAAGTAGGGATAAGCGATTTTTTGAAAGAAAAATTTGCATTTACCTACCCAAATGTGATATTCTATATAAATGTAAATTTACAACGGAATTCAAATTTAAAAAAAGGAGGCGTTAAAATTGGCACGAATATGTACCCTCTGTGGGAAAAAACCGCGATCAGGCAATCAAATCAGTGCGTCATTCCGACATACAAAACGCCGCTGGCTTCCAAACCTTCAACGGGTTCGCACTATGACTGAAGAAGGACCGAGGCGAATCCGAGTCTGCACATCCTGTATTCGAAGCGGTAAAGTTACGAAAGTCATTTCACGCATGTCGTCCGAGGTGTAAAACCTTACATTTTTCGGACGACACTCTCCACGCCTTTTAAACTTTTAACAGCATCCATCACTTCTCTCAGTTGTTCAACCCCAGTTACATCCAAAGTAAAATAATCTGCAGCGGTATCGTCAATTCTGGTTACGGTGGAAGCTCTAAAGTTTCCCTCTCGTATGTTGACTTGAAATTTGGCAATTGCGGTTGTAATTTCACCTAACATCCCAGGTTTGTCGTCGCATTCAACAAAAATTTGTGCTGGATAGTTTGTCCCCTCTACCGGTTGCAAATTGACAGCGATGAACCGCTCAGGTTCATCAAGTAATCGGACACACCCAACCCGATGAACAGAAACCCCACGCCCGCGCGTGATGTAACCCACGGTGTCGTCTCCAGGAATCGGGTTACAACATTTCATAACGCGCACCATCCCTAAATCTATACCATTTTCAAGTTGGATAGTGGGTTCTGTCCGTTGTGATTTTTGCTCTTCTGCCACGACTTGTGGCTTTTCTGGTTTCAATCGATTCACGACTTGTGTGGCAGATTCACTCGCATTGCCAATTCGAATGCAAAGTTCTTCAACATTCTCAAGTCCAAGTTGTTGCGCAATCTCAAGTAGTTTAGGGGATTTCAGATAATCATTAGCGTTAAGGTATGAAACTTGAAGTTCTGCCTTGAGAAGTGTCTTGCCTAATTCAAGCGCATCTGCCCTGTCTTTTTCACGGAACCAATGCCGTATTTTGGTCCGAGCATTCGCTGTTTTTACCATCCGTAGCCATGCCCGACTCGGCGTAGTTTTGGGGTGAGTCAGTATACGCACACGGTCACCGTTTTGAAGGGGTTCACGTATCGGTGTAAGCACATTGTTGACTTCTGCACCACAGCATGTGTTTCCGATGTCGGTGTGGATTTTGTAGGCAAAATCAATCGCCGTTGAACCTACAGGCAGTGCAAGAATGTCTCCTTTCGGTGTGAACACGTAGACCTCATCCTGGAAGAGTTCCAATTTCATGGATTCTATGAAACGATCAGGAACATCTTGCGTGTCTTGTATGTCTTCAAGCATCTCTTTATAATTCGCAAAAATTGAAAGTGCTTCCTTCGTAGTCGGCACACCTTCCTTATAACTCCAATGCGCAGCAATTCCGTTCTCCGCAACTTGATGCATCTCCCCACTCCGAATCTGAATCTCAATCGGTTTCCCGTCATCTAAAAT
>JAPPMR010000739.1:0-4227 GCA_028818995.1 Candidatus Poribacteria bacterium
AACGAAACGGCATTAAATTATCACAAACGTTACGTGTCCGAAACTAATTATTGCGATAAGTTTTATGTCTACTGAAATATTTTAGCAGATCCATTCAATTCTCCAATAATTACTTCCTTTTCCCAAAAACTTCTTGCTGTAGGAGCGACCTCCTGGTCGCGACCATATTGAAAATGTTGAAAAAACCAGAAAACTGAATGGCTCTGAATATTTTAGTAATAAAGTGGACAAAATATCGTTATATCTGTTACAATTACGTTAGACATAGCGATTTGATTTCTTGATTGAGAAGGAGGTGCAATTATGGGATTGGCTGAAGTAGACACTAACCACGCCGCAGTGCGCGCGACCGATCTTCCACATCCTTACCTACATACAATATTTGAAGTCAGTGATAAATATCTAAGGCGCGTGTTCAATGAACAACAGTTGAATGATTTTAAAACTGATTGCCTCCATAACATTCGAGGGGACAGGGATTCGACCATAGAACAGTATATCAAATCATACTACGATTTTGTGAAGAAAGAATACCAAAAACAATATGCTAATGCCGATTCGACTCTGAATCAAGACATTTTTTCCGAACCTAACAGACCAAAACTTTTGTGGGGTAACTGTCTGGACTTTTTGCGGCGTATGGACAGCGAAAGCGTTCAGTTGATGATCACTTCACCGCCATATTACAACGCAAGGGATTACTCCCAATGGGAAACTCTGGATGACTATTTGGATGATATGTCCTGTATCATCAAGGAATGCTATCGGGTACTGGACAATCATCGTCCTTTCGTTTTCAATGTTGGGGATATATTTGACAACGATAACAGGCATACTAAATCAACTTGGGGAAAACGTCGAATACCTCTGGGTGCATATTTCACTATGATATTTGAAGAACACGGTTTTCAATTTGTGGACGACTTCATCTGGGACAAAGGTGAAGTTCAGACTCAACGGCATAAGAATGGAAACAGACCTTACCCGTTGTATCAATATCCAGTCAACTGTTATGAGCATATTTTTATTTTTTACAAACATCGGTTGGATGAAACACTTTATCCTTGTCCAGTATGCGGATGTCTGAAAATCAATGGGAATGCATACTCTGGAGTAGGTATCAAATCTTGGGAATGCAAGAATTTAGACTGTTTCAAGCGATCGGCAGGCAATCGCGGCAAACGTTTTTCTGCCCGTACACAGTTGATGACAGGTTTGCAACGATCTCATAATCTTGTTGATGAAGATTTGTTGCGCATGTGGCGTCGCGATATCGTCAAATTAGCACCCGTAATCAAGATAAACAGCAAAGGACAAAATACACTTGGACATACAGCCCCCTTCCCACGCGAAATTCCCGAATACGCAGTCAGGGTGTTCAGTGGCATAAATGAATCTGTCCTTGATCCTTTTGCGGGTTCATTCACAACCACAATAGAATCATTACGGTTAGGACGAAATAGCATTGGCATAGAACTGAATAGAACGCTGTTTAGAGATGCCGTCATGAATCGGATCCCAGGTGGTCTCTTTAATACTGAACCGAAAGAGGTGGAATGTGAATGGATCTGATAGTGATAAACGTGTAATCGGTCTCTATGGTGAGATGCGATTAGCGATGGAACTCCATAAACGAGGATGGCAAGTTTATAGGGCGTATATTGACGAGAGATTTGATTTTGTCATTTTGAAAAGTTACTGCGAAAACTGTAAAGCGTTCAAAAATGCATGGACGCGTGAAAAACCTTATGGTAAAAGCACACGTAAAACGGTAACTCCGCTTTGTGAGACATGCAAAAAAGACAGTCTGAAGATGCTGGTTCGATTTATTCAGGCAAAGACATCTGAAGGAATTGTAAAAAAGACGGCAAAACCGGGAGAAGAAGTCAAACATTTTAGTTTCCATCCCAAAATCCGTTATCACCTTGAGGATTCCAGAGTCTTTTACGCGTGGATACAAGTCTGGGACCAAAACACGCATGACATCAACTACTACATTTTTAAAACTTCAGATGTAGAGCGTTTTGATGATTTGCAGCTGGACACCTATCAAGTAACCGACAATCAGAAAACTGAATTGTCAATAAACAGAGCAGGAAAAGTGCTAAAAAAGAGTAGTAAATACGATTACAGTGCGTTTGATGATTTCCTCAACAATTTTGATTGTTTGGAAGAACTAATTGATGGGGATGATTGGAAGTGACAACAATGAGCAAGGGGGCAACCCATGAAAGCCAAGAAGAAACCTCTATACGTTCTCTGGGCAACCCACCAAGCCCAAAACTACTTATTGCAAATTTGTTGTTGAGAAAATGTCTATAGATGTAATGAGACAGTTAATAATCCGCAACAGAACCATCTGCTAAACGAGCGTTGGGCCAATTAAACCGTCTTCCCGAATTACTAATCTCAATAACCTTTGCCTCATCCACTTCAACACCTAAACCTGGACCTTCAGGTAGCGAAACGTAGCCTTCATCGTCCATCTCCCACGTCTTGTGTGCAGGTAGGTTGCTCTCATAGCCTTCATGAATAAGGAAAAACGGCACCGATGCAGATAGGTGAAAACTTGCTGTAAGACCCAGATAAGACATCGTGCAGTGCGGTGCTATCGGCACGTAGTGTGCCTCTGCAAGTGCGGCGACCTTCTTGACCTGCGTGATGCCACCGCCATGTCCAACATCGGGTTGAAGAATGTCAATTACTTGTGCTTCAAGGATTTCACGTACTTCCCATATTGTGCGGTCGCGTTCACCAGTTGCTAACGGTACAGAGACAGCTTCTCGGATCTTCCGCATGACTTCAATGTTGCCCGGCACCCATGCCTCTTCAAGGAAAAGCAGATCGTCAGATTTGAGGCGGCCTGCAAATTGTTTAACCACAGGTGGCGGCAAGCCACTATGTGCATCAACCATCACTGCACCACCTGGACCGACTTTCTCTTGTGCATCGTGAACCCGCTGCACCATATTCGCGATCTCATCGGGTGTGCCAGCGAAAGTTTTAGCACCACCCGGACCGATTTTTATTGCCTTTGGACTTGGATACTTCCAAATTTTATCACGACACGGACCACCCAGTAGACGATAAACGGGCACACCCCACAATTTGCCCGCAATATCCCACAATGCCATATCAATCGCGGAAATCGTATGCACCATCAATCCACCGCCACGGATGTTACGATGTGCGCGAAATAGCCGTTGCCAGTGATGTTCAATACGTGTCGGGTTTTCCCCGATAATCATTGTGGACAAGGAACGTGCCAATTCACAGGTGACGTTTGTCTCCATATTGTTGATCTCGCCCCACCCGGTAACGTCCATGTTAGTTTCAATCTTGACGTACGCCTTCTCACCCATCGGGTAAGCCTCAAGGTTTGTCACTCGAATCTGCGAACCTTTATCTTCATAGTCTGCCATTACAACAATCTCCTTTCTTTTTCTATTTTAACGCGAGTTTGATAATAAAATGTGAGTTTGCTCTAAACACTTTTCATGCCTAAAAAAAGCAGTATTTTGTAGCATAACCTGTTAGGTTGTGCCGTTTTTGCGAAAAATAACAGAGAATGCTGCGGGTGAAAACTTTTTCAAACTCACGTTATTTTAACCTAATACCAATTCTAATAAATATTCTCTCATTAAGAGATTCAACTGTTATTGTCTGCTGAAGGGACCTTTCTTCTGTAGGCGGTGAATGCCTAAATGGCATTCATACCGTTGATTACGACCTCCTGGTCGCGACCTGGAGGTCGCTCCTACAAGATATTCCGAGATATTCCGAAAATGACACATTATATATTAGAAATGGTATAAGTTGCCATACAACAACGGAAGAGACGCACAGCCTAATCCACATTATCAGAAGCGAGATTCCACAACAGCACGGTGCCATCAGCACTGCCACTCGCCAACATAGAACCATCAGGACTGAACGCTATGCTATTCACCCAATATGTATGCCCCTTCAACTCAATAATAGGCGCGCCTGTGTGCACATGCCAAAGTTCAATAGATTTGCCCCAACCGCCACTCGCCAACATCTTGCCATCAGGACTGAACGCGACGCAAAGGTTAACGTCATCCTGCGTCTTGAGCGTGCGGACAGACTCGCCTGTCTGCGGATTCCACAGACGAATAGTGTCATCCCAAGCCGCACTGGCTAACAAAGACCCATCCGGGCTATACGCAACCGCATTTACATTACCCTTATGACCCTCCAAACGAA
>JAPPMR010000739.1:4237-6479 GCA_028818995.1 Candidatus Poribacteria bacterium
GGCAACATTATGAGTGTTCGTATCCGACAGAAGCACATTTTTATCCCAACCGCCGCTCGCCAATTGAGACCCATCCGGGCGGATAGCCACACAATTGACAAGACTCGTATGCGTTGCCAGTATATTTACTATTTTGTTTGTGCGTAAATCCCAAACGGACACGCCACGATCCCACCTACTCCCAATGTAGAGTTGCATACCATCCGGACTAAACGCAAAACTTTCTATGGACCTATACTTAGATATATCACCTTTGAGTTTCCGAAGCGATTCACCTGTTTGCGCATCCCAAAAATGAATGGTCCTACTGGTATCAGCACCTGCGATAGTCTTCCCGTCAGAACTATAGACAATACTATTGATACGCATCTTATGTCCTTTTAGTCCCGGCAGTAATTTATCTGTCTGTACGTCCCATAAATGAACGACATTATCTGTGCTGCCGATCGCTAGTACTTCCCGTCCGGACTGAACGCGATGCTATAGACCCGATTCGTATGTCCCGTTATCGTCCGCAACTGCGTGCCGGTGTTCGTGTCCCACAGACGCAAGGTGCCGTCTAAACTGCCAGTCCGTACCGTCTTCCCATCCGGACTAAACGCGATGCTTGAAACTTCAGATGTGTGTCCCTTCAGCGCGAGGCGATGTGCCCCCGTCTGCGCATCCCATAGACGCGCAGTGTAGTCCTCGCTTGCAGTTGCCAACATCTTCCCATCTGGACTAAAAATAATAGCATCAATATCAGCATAATGTCCAATCAAACCCATACTATCGTTATGTTCCTCCAATATGTGGCGTAATTTACCTGTCTGTGTCCCACAGATGAGCGACGCTGTGATTACTGGCACTCGCTATCGTCTTGCCATCTGGACTAAATGTAATGCTTTTTATTTGATCTGTATCGTACACGCCGATCTTTCGCACTAATGCGCCCGTCTGAACATTCCACAGCCGCAACGTCCTGTCATCGCTGGAACTCGCCAGTAATACACCGTCTGGGCTAAACGCAACACTAATGACGCTCTTTGTATGCCCATCCATTATCCTAAGTTTTTCGCCTGTCTGCACATCCCATAGACTGATGATCGAGTCATGTGAGCCACTTGCCAACAGTGTGTTGTCTGGGCTGAACGCTACGCCTTCAACAGCGCGGTTATGCCCCTTCATCGTCCGTAGTTCTGTGCCAGTGCGCGCATCCCACAGCCGCACGGTGTTATCATAACTCCCACTTGCCAAGAGTACGCTATCCGAACTGAAGGCCACCCTCAAGACTATATCTGTATGTCCAGTGAGTAAGTGGAGAGGTACGTCTGTGTGTGCATCGTAGAGCCAAATGCCGGTGCTACACGCCACCGCCAAATATTTTCCATCAGGGGAAAAGGTGATATTTCCTGTTATCCCACCTTTACCGAACCGTGCTTTTGCGCCTTCCGGTAAGTATTGTTTGTGCCAGTCTTGTGCGGTGGTGTTTTGTGAAATAATACACATCGCTAAAATTAATAGTAGTGTTTTTTGCATGAGGGCGTTATCCTTTTCCGTGGATATTGTTTTAACTTATTATACCATTTCTATGTGATGCCCTTAGTTTTCCATAATTCCTATAGTTTGTCAACCTTTTCATATATCTTTTCTTGTAGGAGCGAGCTCCAGCTCGCGACCATGCAGAAATGTCAAGAAAAACCGAAATCTGAATGGCTTTGTGGTAAACATGAAATTTGTTGACGAAAACAACAGAAATTGATACATTAACTTATATGACCGAATGCTCAACCAAATCATCTAAGGAGATTAAATTATGGCAACGGATCAAACATATCGTATCGGAGTCATCGGGTGCGGCGGCATGGGTAGGTCCCATTCAAGAGCATGGCAGAAACAAGAGAATGCTGAAGTCGTAGCAGCGATGGATATCTACGAAGAATCCGCAAAACGAACAGCGGATGAATACGGTATACCTGCTATCTACACTGACGTTGATGAAATGTTAGCAAAAGAGGATTTAGACATCGTTAGCATCACAACGTGGCAGGGACCGCGTGCTGAAGCCACAGTTGCTGCAGCGAATGCTGGTGTAAAAGGCATTATAGGTGAAAAACCGATGTCTGCTTCGTTGGGGCAGGCAGATGACATGATTTCTGCATGTGAACAGAACAACGTCAAACTTGTCATCGGACACCAAGGCAGATACAACGCACAGAACACAGAAATTCGCAGACTTGTCGCCGCAGGTGCAATTGGGCAA
>JAPPMR010000214.1 GCA_028818995.1 Candidatus Poribacteria bacterium
TCATGCGGAATGCCAAACGCGCATTCCGCCAAGCGCATTCAGCGTTGATTCACAGCTCAGATGTAAAGTTAATTGTAGAATCCACTATAAAACCATCTATCTAAATAGACAAGAGGATATCCAGATGAAATTTGCAAAACAAGTAATAACACTCATAGGCTGCTGTGTATTAGGGATTTTCTTGTCATGTGCTTCAAGCATTGAACAACAAACAACTCAAATCAAAAAAGCTTCCACACTACCAATCCTTGAGCAAATTGCGAAAATAAGGAAAGCTGGTACTGTACAGATAGGGAGTCTCAACGTTGAAGACCCCTCGGAATTGGATTTAGGGAGTGGATTTTTTATTGGACATGATCTAATAGCCACTAATATTCACGTTGTCAATCAGAAATCCTTTGCTGGAGCTGTCAGCTTGGTTAGGTTGGTTAACAAGCCAACGTGGTTCACTATCAAGGGTGTTATGGCAAGTGATCTAATACGAGACCTTGTTATCTTAAAGGTTGTGAAGTTAGGAGGTGAAGATCCGCACATTCTTCCGATTGGCGATAGTGATACTGTCCAAAGAGGTGATAGCATTGTAACTATTGGTAACCCAGGAGTAGGAGATAAAATTGTGCGAGGGGATGTCTCAACAGGGGTAATTAGTCGGCGCACTCCCAATTTCCTTGACATTAGAGCGCGAAATAATCAGAAAGGATATAGTGGAGGACCCGTCTTAAACGTTCACGGAGACGTAATTGGCATTATGTGGGGAGGCCACAGAATAGGAGCGGGTTATGCGATTCCTTCAAATTATCTTAAGACACTACTCAAGGATATGCCAACACAAGAGAAATCTTTAGAAAAATGGCGTGAAGAACCCCTCATCCGCCATTACAGTGTCGTGGATGCAGACGGGTCTGAGAAACTCGCGGATGCCATCGAAAACTGTGATTTAGTTATTCAACTCGCACCAAATTATGCGGATGCCTACCGTCGTCGTGGATATGTCAAGAAAAAGTTAGGCGATTTCAAAGGTGCTATTAAAGACTATGATACCGCGATACGTAAAGGAGCAGATTACGCCTATGTCTATGTCTCTCGTGGCGATGTAAAGGCTAAGATAGGGGATAAGAAAGGTGCCATAAAAGATTATGGCAAAGCGATCCATCTCGACCCAGCGTACGTTGATGCTTACGGTTCTCGTGCAAGTGCCAAGTCTGATTTAGGAAATGAAAAAGGCGCGATTGAAGATTATGATACTGTGATCCGATTAAAACCAGAAGCTGATCAACTGGCTCTTGCTCACCTCAATCGTGGCAATGCCAAATCTAATTTAGGCAATAAGAAAGAAGCAATTGAAGACTATAATACAACGATTCGATTAAAACCAGAGAATGATCTACTGGCTGCAGCTTATCTCAATCGTGGCAATGCCAAGTCTGATTTAGGAAATGAAAAAGGCGCGATTGAAGATTATGATACTGTGATCCGATTAAAACCTGAGGATAATATTCTCGCTTTTGCTTACATAAATCGGGCTGGTACAAAGTCTGATTTAGGGAATAAAGAAGGTATAATTGAAGACTGTAACGCAGCGATTGCTTTAAAACCAGGTAATATTGCTCTGGCTGTAGCTTATTACGCTCGAGGCAAAGCAAAATCAGTTCAAGGAAACAACAAAGGTGGAATCATAGATTATGATAAAGCTATCCAGTTAAAACCGAATCATGCTGAATTTTATTACCGCCGAGGTGTTGCAAATGCTGCCATGGGAGACACATCAGAGGCAAGGAAAGACTTCAAAACCGCTTTGAAATTCTTGAATCATGAACACGACATCTCAAAATCAACAATTGCAGAATCAGATAACTTAAATTTGAATCTAAAATTAAACTTACCTTCTGATCTCAAAGCCGACATTAAGCAAGCACTTCGTGAATTGGAATAAGGTTGTCAAAAACTCTGGAAATGGAATATGTTAAACCAAAAGGTCTATCATCGCAACGAACTTGCATCCCGCCTTCAGCAAGCAAAAGCAGACGGAAACGTGGTTGTCACTACCAACGGTTGTTTTGATGTGCTACATTTAGGACATCTCCGCTATCTTCAGGCAGCACGGCAATTAGGAGACCTGCTTGTAGTCGCAGTTAATAGTGATAATTCGGTAAGAGAATTAAAAGGTGAAAACCGTCCGCTCATTCCTGAAGATGAACGTGCTGAAATGCTCGCGGGATTGGAATGTGTTGATTATGTGGTGATTTTTCCAGAATCAACACCGATTGAATTGCTTGCTGAACTCAAACCGAACATCCACGTTAAAGGCGGTGACTATAAACTGGAACAACTGCCTGAAAGGGAAGTCGTTGAGAAAAACGGGGGTAAAGTCATCGTTGGACTAAACGTGCCCGGTAAATCCACAACGAACCTGATAGAAGTAATATGTGCACGATACGGCGATTCGTGATATAACGGACGCGTTTTTATGATATACCAAACCCTCTTACAAAAACTGAGGATATATGCAGATAAATAGTTCATTACAAATTCAGGACCTGAAGCCGCAGATAGAAAGATTTTTTGAATATTCAGGACAAAAAATTTTGGCTATAGAAGAAACCTGGCCGCCAGAAAAGGGCACACCAGTCTTCACTGTCGCTGGCACTTACACGACGCGAGGCTGGACCGAGTGGACACAAGGATTCCAATTCGGATCTGCCATTCTTCAATTTGATGCCACTGGCGATGAGCAATTTCTTGAAATCGGTAGAAAGAATACAATTGAAAAGATGGCACCGCATGTCACACACATCGGTGTGCATGACCACGGCTTTAACAACGTCTCCACTTATGGAAACCTGCGGCGACTGATGCGTGAGGGGGTAATTCCGTGGAACGATAATGAGATGCATTTCTATGAACTTGCACTCAAAGCCTCTGCTGCTGTGCAAGCGAGTCGTTGGACACAGATTAAAGATGGTACGGGATATATCGCCTCTTTCAATGGACCACATTCCCTTTTTTCGGATACTATCCGTTCACTACGCGTTTTAGCAGTTGGACACAGGCTTGGTGCCGTGCTAATGGGTGAAGGTGACGCGGCGATCAACCTATTGGAACGGCTAATTCAGCATTCTCAAACCACAGCGAAATATAATGTGTATTATGGAGAAGGTCGGGACGCTTTTGATATACGTGGACGTGTTGTGCATGAGTCTATTTTCAATACGAACGATGGTAACTACCGTTGCCCAAGCACACAACAAGGTTATTCTCCGTTTTCTACGTGGACGCGTGGATTAGCATGGATTCTAACAGGTTACGCTGAACAACTTGAGTTTTTTGACACACTAACTGAAGATGATCTTGAACCTTTTGGTGGGTATACAGAGGTAACTGCACACATGCGTAAAGCAGCTGAAGCCACTGCCGATTTCTACATTGAGAACACCGCACAAGACGGCATTCCGTATTGGGACACGGGTGCACCTGGTTTATCAGAACTCGGTGATTATTTGTCATCCCCCGCTGACCCATATAACGATATTGAACCCGTAGATAGTTCCGCTGCTGCGATTGCTGCACAAGGCTTAATTAGACTTGGCAACTATCTCAAGAAACATGAGGAACACGAGCCAGGAAACGCTTATTATCAAGCAGGTTTGACAGTAGCCAAGACTCTCTTTGCTGAACCTTATATCTCTACTTCCGACACACATCAGGGATTGTTATTGCACTCTGTGTATCACCGTCCGAATGGATGGGATTATGTGCCTGAAGGCAGAAAGATTCCGTGTGGCGAGGCATCTATGTGGGGTGATTATCATGCTCGCGAACTTGCGGTACTGTTGTGGCGGGAGATTGTTGGAAAGCCGTATTTAACGTTTTTCTAAACTACATAAACAAACCATATTTGAGATTTGAGGATATGACGATGAGTGAAGCCAAAGACACACAGGAACAAACAAAGGTTGAAATCGCAGTAGAGAATTTTGGACCTATTGCAGAGGCTAACATTGATCTGCGTCCATTGACGGTGTTTGTTGGTCCCAGCAACACTGGAAAGACATATTTTGCTACGTTGGTGTATGCTTTGCATGGTGCTTTTGATGGTTTATCTGATGAAAGTCTTTTTTCTCCTTTTGCACAACATATTGTAACAGCTATGGCTATACTAAGCAGACTCTTAACTGATCTCACTACTCCGAAAGAAGAAATCCATGAAATGCTCAACAAGTTAGGTATAATTGAGAGATCTTTTAAATTGTCTGATCTGCCTAAAGAAATTCGTCAAAAATTAAACATTATTGTCAAGGATACAGATTTTTTTGGAGAAGAATTGCAAGTCGAACTCAAGAATTGCTTTGATCTAAATTCCATTTCAGAATTAATGCGTTTGACTGGAGATCAATCTAACGAGGTAAGAGTTCTTCTGAGAATCGGTGAAAGAAATCATGAATACTGGAACGTGAGAATGAGGGCTTCTGAATCAGAAGTTAACTTAGATAATTTAACTTCTCTAAATGACCCTACCTATGACAACATGGTTCTTCTACCTAAGGGGTGGTATGCCTCTGGAGAATTCCTCGTCGATGATAAAAGAGTTCACATTAACGGGTTTGGTTCTGAGGGGAATCATAATAGGTATTACTTGCCTGCTGCTCGGAGCGGCATCATGCAAAGTCACCGTGTCATAGCAGGTTCACTTGTAAAGCGTACTACTCGAGTAGGTTTGGAACAATTTCCTGAAATTCCAACTTTATCAGGTGTGATAGCGGAGTTTATGCAACAGATCATCTTATATGATGAAGATAGATCATCTGAATTTCAAATGAAATTCTTTCTCGACGAAGAAATATCTGAAAACCGAGTGAGTGACCTTGCAAATGCTTTGGAATTGGATATACTTGCCGGAGAAGTACGGGTAAAACCTTCAGCAAGTGGGTATCCGGACTTTCGTTATTTACCACAAGGCACTAATGAAGAGTTTCGTTTAAGCCAAACTTCATCAATGGTATCTGAACTTGCCCCCCTGGTGCTATATCTCCGAAGTCTTGTGCAACCGGGCGATACCCTTATCATTGAAGAACCGGAAGCGCATCTACATCCAGGTGCCCAAGCGGATATGGCAGTTATACTTGCGCGTTTGGTTCGTGCAGGCGTAAGGGTAATAATTACAACACATAGTGATTGGTTGCTTCAGGAAATAGGAAATCTGATACGTGCAGGGGAACTTGAGAAAGCCGGACAGGAAGTTAGCGACTTGCCGACTTCTCTTCAGACAGAACAGGTTGGGATTTGGCATTTTCAGAAAAATGGAAAGGTGGAGGAAATTCCTTACAATCGTATTGATGGTGTTGAACCGATAGAATATTTAGATGTCGCTGAAGATTTATACAATCGGTCTGCACGCCTACAAAACCGACTTGAAGAAATGAAAGGCGATGCAAAGCGTGAATCAGAGTAGAATTCTTGCTGAACTCCAAACACGTTTCAATCAAAGCAGTATAATCAAATCATGTAGTGGAGAAGGATGTGATGTGGACATGGATGACATACCATCCGAACGGTTGATTGTGAATCTTGAAAATGAGTTTGATTTGCGCCAAAAAACCGAAAAACGAGGTGACCGACTCTTGTTCTTTTTCCATCCAACTGAAAATAATCTCATTGCGGTTACGATTGAACTCAAAAGTGGGGCAGCTCGCGAATCAGATGTAATAGAAAAGTTAGAGAACAGTTTAATATTTATCGCTCAAATTGCTCCAACTCCAATACGTTCAAGCATAGTCTATATCCCTGTTCTATTCGAAGGGCGAGGCATTAAGTGGACAAATCCAAAAGGAACGAGACAACTCAAAGTTTCCTTTCAAGGCAAACGTCTACAAGTTCTGACAGGACGTTGTGGTAGACCACGAAATCTTGTAGGTGTATTGTTTGGCTAAAGTCTAAACGGTGTTAAATCTCTTGTGAAAAGTATACTCACAAAGTAACCCTACTGTGTTTTACAAAGTTGAGACTAACCTCCACATCACTTAACAATAAGCATACGGCGGGTATGCTCATAATCTCCCGCCCGGAGTTGATAAAAGTAAATCCCGCTTGCCACCTTTTCACCATCATTGTTGCGACCATCCCAGTGGGCAGCTCGGGAACGAACTGTATAATTACCTGCTGGTTTCTGTCCCAAATCCAACTGTCTTACAACAGAACCTTTTATATCGTAAATAGTAATCTGAACGTCTGTTCCCTTAGCAAGATGGTAGGGTATCCATGTTTCTGGGTTAAACGGATTCGGATAGTTTGCGAGCAGTTCTGTTTTATCGGGTAACATTTCCGCTAAGAGAAGTTCTAAATTTGCGATACCTCGCTTAAATACCAGCGAACCGTCGTCTGCAATCTGTGCCAAGTCTATCCACGTTTGAATTAAGTCCGATGTGACATCATCGCCCGCAATTTTT
>JAPPMR010000319.1 GCA_028818995.1 Candidatus Poribacteria bacterium
AGATAACACAATACGGTTCTGGAATCTTGCTAACGGTACCGAAAAAGGAATCATTACCGGACATGGGTTGGGTACATTCCGTTGCTTTCTCACCTGATAGCAGCCTTCTTGCGGTTGGAGGAAATCATAAAACACCCTTCTTGTGGAATTTGGACACATATACGGAATCCACACCTTTTGATAGTCATCTCGGTTCAATTGATGAAGTCGTCTTTTCTCCTGATGGCACAACCCTTGCGAGTGCAAGTCGGGATGAAAGGATATTCTTGTGGGATATGGACACCAGCACGCCACGTACCATCTTGCAAGGGCATACAGATATGATTCGTTCATTGGCTTTTGCGCCAAATGGCACTACGCTTGCCAGCGGCAGTGATGATAAAACTATACGATTATGGGATATTGATACCGGAAACCAATTAGCACTTTTAAAGGGACATACTAATTTTATTGGTACAGTTGCGATTTCGCCAGATGGTAGAACCCTTGCCAGTTGTAGCGCTGATGGGACGGTTCGCTTATGGAATGCCAATACAGGACATCCACTTACTGTTCTTAAAGGGCATACCGATGTTGTTTTTTCAGTGGTATTTTCACCAGATGGTAGAGTTCTCATCAGTGGAGGTTCGGATGAAACCATTCGCTTTTGGGATATGCATTCTTGCCAGCTTCTGTCAACGTTGACACTACCGAGTCACGTTCATGCATTGGCATTGTCTCCAGATGGAGGAACCCTTGCAAGTGCTGGCCAAGATGGAAAAGTCCGAATATGGGATCCGCACACCGGCAATCAACGGGCTGTCCTCAGCGGACACATCGTTGACGTTGATACTTTGGCATTCAGTCCTGATGGGAGAAGCCTTGCCAGTGGCAGTGATGATGGAACTGTCCTCCTTTGGGACCTTGATACGGTTGGAAACACACATAGATAAGACCATTTTAGCAGATTGGCTTGATGATTGGATTGAACATTGCTAAACTACATATAGGGTGAAATATTCACATTTTTCGAATTCACTATAACAGCGAGGAGAATGCAATGAAAATACAGAAATACTTACTGGGAATTGTACCACTAATAATTTTCTTATGTGTATCAAATAGTTTTAGTCAAGGAATAGAACAATGGGATTTACCTGAAGCAGCTAAAGCACGGATTGGTAAAGGTAAAGCATATAAAGTCAAGTTTTTTCCAGACGGTCATCGTCTTGCTATTACGACGACAATCGGTGTTTGGATATACGATCTGCGCACTGATGATCTATTGGATTTACTTACGGGGCATTCACGTCCAATTAAGTCTCTCGCCTTTAGCCCAGATGGCACGACATTTGCCACAGCATGTGATGATAATACTGCTTGGTTGTGGGATGCAAACACAGGCGAACACATATTAAGTTTTATTGGACATCGGGACGACATTAATGAGGTGTCATTCAGTCCAGATGGTAAAATACTTGCTACGGCAAGTGACGATAATACGGTTGGACTATGGGATGTTAACACTGGAGAATGGTTAGCTTCTCTTCAAGGACATTCAGATAACGTTCACTCGGTTTCTTTTTCGTCAGATGGAACAGTGATAGCGAGCGGCTCGTATCGTGTTGGAAACACCCTATGTTTTTGGGAACCGAGAACCAAAGAACGAATAAATACAATTACCAGCAATCATGATGATATTAGGCATATCCATTCTGTAGCAAGTTCACCTAATGGTAGCATTTTCGCAACAGGGAGTTGGGGAAAGGTCTGTATATGGGAAGGACGCACCGGTAAACTCCTTACAACTTGTGAAGTAGAAGAAAGTACGGGAGAAATCTGGTCAGTTGTGTTTTCACCAGACGGAAAAACCCTCGCAACTGGGATTGAAAATAATTCTATCTTGATAAATGATGTCTCCACAGGACGTTTGTTGAAAACTATTGATACAGAAGAACCGATCACTTCTTTAACCTATTCTCCAGATGGGAAGACACTCATAAGTGTTAGTAAGGAAGGTGCGATTAAGTTCTGGAATGTAGACACCTATAAAGTAAAAAAAACAATAGATGATTTTACCTTTCAAGTTTTCTCTATCGCTTATGCACCTGACGGAAACTCAATTGTAACGGGGAATGTATCTAAAATGAATTTCTGGAATCCAATAACAGGTGAACTTCAAAAGACAATCGTTGGACATAACGGAAGTGTCAGCTCTATTACTTTCTCAGAGGACGGCAAAATCCTCGCAAGTGCCGGTTCTTATTCAGTTCGATTGTGGGATATTGCAACGGATAGATTGATCGGTTCATTCAAAGGATATATGAATCTTGTCAAATGCGTAGCGTTCTCACCTGACGGTAGTATGCTTGCTGGTGGAGGTCAGGACAACAGAATCAGAATATGGGAAACACGATCCGGTGAGCAATATCTCATAGGACAACGGTTGCATACACTTGCAGGACATACAGACGAGGTCCAATATGTGACGTTTTCGCCAGATGGTAAAACACTTGTAAGTGCAGGTGATGATAAAACAATTCGATTGTGGGATATGGAAACTGGAAATCTCATAAACACACTTGTGGAGCATACGAGGGCTGTACATACCGTTGTCTTTTCCCCGGATGGTAATACATTTGCAAGTGCCAGCAGGGATGGAACGGTCTGTTTATGGGACTTCAGTACACATGAACTCCTCAATACCTTCAGAGGTCATACGAGGAATAGTATTTCTGTTGATTTTTCTCCAGATAGTAACGTACTTGCCTTTAGCAACGGTGATGCGATATACATCTGTGAATTAAGCACTGGGGAGTACATCAACAGGCTTACTGGACACACGACTATGATCAATTCTGTTGTGTATTCACCTGACGGTAAAACAATTGCAAGTGGTAGCACTGATGGTTCTATTCTCTTATGGGATTTGACAAAATTAGTATCTGATCGATAGAAAGTTATGTCAAGTTTCGGATATTCTGCAAAATTTTATAGCGAACTTTAGAATTAACAGGACATTTTGAGTTGTGAATCAACACTGAATGCGCTTTTGGCATTCAGCGGGAGAGAACTCCGATTCCCGACTACAAAGGGGTCGCGATTCGGAGATCGCTCCTACAGAAAATGTGCCTCTTTAATTTCAAAGTTCACCATAAATAACGTTTCCGATAGGGTATGAAGGAATGGAGGTTTAATCAATGAAAGGGATTATGCCGTTTCAGCTCGACCACGGTAGCGTAGATAGCAGCACATGGCATTTACCTGATGGTGCTATTGCCAGGTTAGGGAAAGGTAATAGCGTCACAATGGCATTATCCCCAAATGGCACACTTCTTGCTATTGGATGTTATCTCGGTATGTGGTTGTATGATGTAACTAAGCGTACACCCCTATCACTTTGGGAAGTAGGAACACAAATTTCAGCTGTCACCTTTTCTGCCTGTGGAGAATGGATAGCAACAAGCAGCTGGGGTGGTCCTATCAAAATCTGGGATATGAAGAGCGAGAATTGCTTAGCAAAATTGCCGCGAGATGAAAGTGGAGGCAATTCCGAGCTTGTCTTTTCACCCAATCGAGAATGGTTTGCTGTAGGAGGAACAAATAGAAGTTCTAATCCCGAGAAAAAACTATATTGTAGTGTTGAAGTTTGGCGGTTTCCAGAAAATCTACAAGAGGATGCAACCTCTAATCGTCCGACACGAGAATTATTGTATGTGGGGACCAACCCGCTTGCATTTTCACCAGATGGCAGTTTGCTTGCTTTTGCTTCCCCCGACGGAGCACCTGAACCGTTTAATACAAAAGGATATCCTGTAATTGGCGGAAGATGGTTGTTAGATGCAAGCCAAGTCGTAGTCTATGAGTTAGCAACGGGACAACATCTCACCACTCTTGATGGGGGTGAAGATGTTAGCTCTATTTCCTTTTCACCGTGTGGAAATTTTATGGCTGTATGTGACCGGAACGGTGTTAACAAGGTATGGAAAATCCCAGCACAATCCGCAACAAAACTGCAACCTTGGCACCTGCATAAAGTTTATCAGAAAGTGGGCGACAACGGTTCCCATAATATCAGTTATGCCCCGGAAAACCGGCTCTTATCCACTGTTTACGCGTATAAAGATCACACATTATCAGTGCATGATTTAGATAACAATGAAATGCTCTATCAACACCCTAAAGAAACTGGACCCTATAACCCAGACTATTTACATGGAACCCGTCTTGCATTCGAGAGTGAAAACGATGTACATATTTGGATTGAGGGTGAAGACCAATTAATCTCTTTGGGACATACCGCGGGATTTTTTGTAGGCCCTCTACAGTTTTCTATAGATGGAAAGATGTTAATCACAACAGCCAGGTATGATGGTATTTTGAGTTGGGATATTACACATCCCAACAATCCATCCCACATTTTTAAACCCCTCGGCATGAAACCGGATTCAGATGGATGGGGAGAACGTTATTTTTGTGTGGAGGTATCGTCTGAAGGCAAACACTTTGTCACTTCCGGTGATGAAAGTAGTATTCGACTTTGGGAATTGGGAGCAGATAAACCGATTGCATCGTTTTCTATACAAGCTGAAGTGTCTGACGCGGTTTTCTCCTCAACTGCCAATTTACTCGCTTACATAGACGAGAATGGTAAGGTCTATATCTGGGATATCGCAACAGGTGAAATCTACGACACCTATACGACAGAAAAAACGCATACCTCACCCTACATCACATTTAGTCCAGACGGTGCATATCTTATCAGTCATTCTGGTCAAATCTATGATGTTGTTCAACGTAAACCTCTGAAAAGGTATTCAAGTGAGGATGAAATACAATTCCTGGCGTTCTCCACAGATTCCTCCCAAATCTGGTGTGATTGGCGAGGATGGAATAATGAGACAATAGAGTTATGGGATATTCAACAGGATGAAAAAGTGTCGGAAATCCCTAAACCAAACTGGTGGAAGCCCAAATATATTGAAGCGTTTGCATTATCTACATGTGGACAATATATCGCTTGCAGTCCTGATACGTGGACACTTAACGGGCATATATGTATTTGGAATATCCGCAAAGAAGATGAACCTATTGTTACGTTTGAGGTGGCAGAAGGCATATCTTCTCTTGCTTTTTCTATTGATAGGACGCTTTTGGCAAGTGCTGGCACAAGCGGTGCAATCCTACTGTGGGATTTGATACCCTATATAAACGATTGCGTTTCATGAAAAAGAATTGTAGAGATGCACATAAGAAAATGAAAGGTTTTTTTCTAAAAAAGCTTAAATTGTTATGGGAGAACTCTAATGAAAAAGAGTGACGCTGAATTGATGCACAAAATCTCATCCAGTGAAGAGGCAGTATTCAATCTTGACGGAAAAATCCCCGCAAGTGGAAGTGGCAATGTTCCTAACCGTACCCGGAATGCCCTCACAGGTACCGTAAAACATACATTCACTGGGCATTCGGAGTCTGTCTTGAGTGTAGCGTTCAGCCGGAATGGAAACATTATTGCAAGTGGGTCTACTGACGGAAGTGTTCACTTGTGGAATGCAGACACAGGGCAACACATCAAAACGCTTAATAGACCTAACGATATGGTCAACAGTATACAATTCTCACCCGACGATAAAATCCTTGCTTGTGGAACTGACGATGGCATTCGCCTATGGGATGTACACACAGGTGAACACAGGAAAATATTCTATATCAATGATCCCTATAACCCAATACTCAGAGCATTCAATCCCGATGGAAATACATTAGCAAGTGGAATTGATGACGAAAAGACTATATCCATCTGGGATGTACACACAGGCGAACACAAGAAAACTCTTAAAGGGCATACAAATCACTTGAGCTGTTTAGTGTTCGGTCCAGAGGGAAAAACGCTTGCAAGTGCAAATTACAAAGGCAACATCCGCCTTTGGGATTTAGACACTGGCACGAACAAAATGCTAAAAGGACATACAGATTGGGTAAGTTCTTTAGCATTCAGTCCAGATGGAAAAACGCTGACGAGTGGGAGTGACGACACTACTATCCAATTTTGGGATGTTGAGACTGGCAAGAACAAGATGATGCTCAAAGGAACGGATTGGCATCACAGTTATACGTTAGAGTTCAGTCCAGATGGAAAAGCCCTTGCAAGTGGAGATAGAAGTAAGAACATCTGTATTTTTGATGCACACACTGGTCAGCAGAAGAAAACATTGTCGGGGCATACAGATTTGGTAAGAAGTATTGCTTTTAGTCCTGATGGAAAAACCCTTGTGAGCGGTAGTCTTGATAGTTCTGTGCTTGTCTGGGAGATAAATCCCTAAACTTCGTTCAACCCAACGGTTAACCTCTTTGTCTCAATTCATAGAACTTATTACAACCTATCTCATAAATAGTTGGAGGGCTTTGAAAGCCCGATTTCAAAATCCT
>JAPPMR010000629.1:0-5229 GCA_028818995.1 Candidatus Poribacteria bacterium
GTATTAAACACTACATTCGCGTCTGCTGATATTTCTTTTCATCAAACAATATAAAGAAGGCAATTGCTGCAATGACAGTTACGACAATCGGTAGCATAAAGATTTTTGCCCATGCGTGTCCACCTTCTGCATAAGCAAAGAAATCATGTATACGCCCACTCACAAAATGTCCGACCAACATACCAAACCCGTTAGTAACAAATAGGAGTAATGCTTGGGAACTTGCGCGAATATCCTTTGGACTAAGTGATTCAATCGCAATCATCCCTCCGACAAAAAAGAATGAGTAACAAATACCGTGCAATGTTTGTGCCCCCACAACTAACCACACTGGCTCACCTATGGCAAATATAGCATAACGCACTGGCCACGCCAGAATCCCTAAAAAGATAGTAATCCGCATCCCGAAACGCCGTAGACATGGAAATAGCAACAACATCAGTACAATTTCAGCTACTTGTCCAAGGCTCATCGCAAAATTCGCGTTACTCGCTGCTAACCCAACACCATGCTCTGCTTCAGTCAGGAACAGATAGGTCAAATTGTAATAGAAAGGTAATTCAATCGCAACAAGGAAGGAGATAAACAGAAGCACTGCAAAGTTCTTATTTGAGGTAAGGGAGAAGGCTTCAAGAAAAGCGTACGGATTTTTTGCCTCTTTGCTTGGGGGTGTGTTCGGCAAGGTTAGGCAGTAAACACCCATTATGAAAGAAATAATAGCTCCGAAAAGCAAACAGTCGCCTACGTGAGGAAGGTTAGTTTCTTGTCCTTCCCAATATCGGAGATATAAACTCAATCCCCAATTGATTACGATCCACCCCAACGTTCCGAAAACACGGATATTTCCAAATTTTTCTGACTGTCCCAGGTGATGAAAAGCGATTGAGTTAGTGAGGGCGATAGTGGGCATATAAAGAATGGCGTGTAGGAAAATCATCAGCCACATCATTGGGAACGTTGTCTGTTTCCAGGCAATGAGGAGACAAACGCCGCTAAGTATATGCGAAATAGCAGCGAACAGTTGGGCAGGCATTAACCGATCTGCAACCCATCCGGCAATGATAGGGGAAATTATTGCACCAATGGCGGTAGTGCCAAAGACATAACTAATTTGTTTGCCGGTGAACCCAAGATTTTCCATGTGTCCGGCAATAAGGACTGCCCACGCTCCCCATATAGCAAATTCTAAAAACATCATCCCGGACAGTCTGGAAAAGGTAATTATCTCTGACCGTCTTTTTGTCATAACTATCCATCCTTATTTACTTTCGGTTACACTCTGTATTCACCTAATCCAGTCTCCAATCGGTTCAGTTGACGTGACTATATGCATTCCCGCCTTTGAGAATTCGGCAAAAGCCTCATCTGCCGAGTCAGTATAGTCCACCACATCAGGCACAACTACAGGTGAAGTTAAGTCATCCATCAGATAGACTTTCTTGGCAAGTGTCGGATCCGTTTGTTGTATTTCTTCAAGTAGGTCGCTCACCGTCCAAGCAACACAGTGGCTTTTTGCTTGACCTGCGATAATTACGCGGTCATATTCTAATAACATTTTCAAAAAATTACTGTTCTTTTGAGCAATTGGTTTTCCTCCAGCATCATCTAGTACTTCTGGTCGGAGTACCGAGTAGTTTTCTGTCAGTGGGTTCCGTCCTTTGAGTTCGTAGTGTGTTTGGCTGTTGCGAGCAATTGCATGAAAAAAGCACGCTTCATCAACAGCAGAGACGACAGCATGTCCAATTCCACCGAGCATAGCGTGATAGGGCCATATCGTAAGCGGATACTTACCGTCAGACGTAAGGGTTTTGACATAATGTTCACCATAGTCTCTGAGCCACGTATATTGATTGGCATCGTCTTTTAGACTGTGAGTAATCGCGGGATTGACGATCCATTTTCCTGCTGCAATATCCGCTTGCGTGATAAGTGTCTGCAGTGGCACCGGATGCTCACCTGCATCGTTAACCCAGAAAATTTCGTGGAATATCTGCATCGCAGTATGTGTATCCAACGTGCAAGCGATTTTAGTAATATGCGGAAGATTCCGATAGATGAACTGACACAAGCGCACATTGTCCTCAACAGCACCATTTCCTGACCGGCCGCCAACAAACAATTCATAATCCGGAATGCAGAATGTATTTTGGGCATCAACAAGTAGTAGACAGGTACGAAAGCTATCCTCAGATGCGGGAGGGATGTCGTATTGTTGTGCCCATGCCCGCGCCTCACTAAGCCTTTCTTGGTATGGAATGCGCCAAACTTGTCCTACTTGTGCGGAATCAAAATGGGAAGGAATCGGAATTTGGTATATTGCCGGTGTGTCGCTCATTTTTATCCTTTTCAATCTAAATTTCTCATTGCGAACTTTAATTTTTAATATTATACTATATTTACGCATTGTTAGGTAGTGAATTTCGGTTGCCTTGCACAAGGCAATCCTACCATAACCAATCGAAATTGGAGAACAGTGCGTATGAAAATAATACGATCCTAACAACAATTACGCGTAGTATCAAACACATTGGAGGTATTATCATGAGTGAATATCAAAAATTAGCGGGTCCTACAAAAGTAGCGACTCACAATAACACTGGCGTTGAAAAATGTGAAAGCAAAGAATTTGACGAAGGTATTGCACATTTCAATAATGCGATCGCATTAGATCCTACTATAAGCGTTTTATATTTCAACCGGGCTATTGCTTTCAATAAGATAGGTTTTCAACATTCGGCGCTTGGGGATTTATCGATAGTTCATGCATTAGAGCCAGGTTTAGAACTTCCGCAATTTTGACAAAGATAAATTTCATAAAAAATAAGACATGACAGACGAACAAAAGAACAGCAGTTGTTTAAAGACGCTTGGTACCGTATTCGTTGTTATCATGATTGGTGTAGGAATAATTGTATCTTTATACGATTGGTATTTGGAAAGGCAATGCAAACCTTATTTTTATGGTGTAAACCAAATCATAACCGTGCCAGCATTAGATTTAAACTTGATAGGATATAGTCGGTTATATGATGAAGTTACATCTATAACAGAGAAGAAAGAACATTGCGATAAACCAATATATATTCGTTTCAAGGACCCTGTTTCGGTTAGGGGACTTGAGTCTGATATCCCCTTTAGGTTATTCTTTAAAATTAAGATAATAAAACTCAACGGACCTTATTCCTACGTAGGTTCTGTGCAAAATGTAATTATTAAGGAATAAATACCAAAAAATAATCTGTCCGTTATGCCAGAAAAACTTAACGAACAGTAATACATGTCAGATTCTGCATACAAAACGCCCTGAAGCAGTACACAAAAAATTAACATATCGTAACAATTTTACCCTATTCTTCAAAGTACAGGCGTAAAACAAGTTGTCGTTATTTTATAGCACACGACATTTTTTACAAGAAAAAATGTCGCGCCGCATCTGAACGTAGCGGTTACTTTGAAGTCAGTCAACATTTTTTAAAATTTATGAATTCTTTTTCAGAATAATTCGTTATTAAATTTGCAAGGATTACGTATTATGGGTTTTCTTGCTTCTACAGAAGTGTCAGAGACACAATACGTATGTCCAAGCATTAAAGAGGTATTAGATCTATTATGCGAAGATCAAAAAAACGACGTCCAGAAATGGAGGAGAAACTTGCCCAAGTTGAAAGACGTGTGCGTGAGGCACGTGGGCGTTTGCGATGGCGAGTTGATGATGCCCTTCTCCCACTTGATATTCAAGAGGAGCACTCAATATCTCAATTGAAAGGTGACGTGCTGGTCATTTCTTATAATCGTGATGTGCGTGACAAAATAACAAATGTGCTTGAATCAGAATACCATCGATATGATGTAATAGGGCGTAGTGCACAGGCAGTCGGGATGTTGAAGTTAGCAAAATATCGTATGATAATTGCAGATTTCACACGATTTCGGCGTACTCGTATCTTTGAATTTATTCAAAAATATCAATCCCACGTTAAAATCATCTCAATTGTTTCTGATGACAGGACAGCACGTTATCTCATGCAAAGAGGGAGTTACAGTTTCCTAATGGGACGCAATTTTGATCCTGAACAACTACGTACGTGTTTGGTCAGTTCTCTACGTTTGAAACATCGTGTTTGTGGGTTACAGGTTCACGGAGAACGGTGTAATCGCTCCTGTATCAATAGTTATCAAACTGAAGATGATTTAGATTTTATGGAACTTGAATGAGCCTGGGGTGTGTTAATACCATATACCGAAGTTGTCGTATTCATTAAGAACAACAATTAACATCAAACAATGGCAAAAAACTTAGAGTTTAAAGTGCGGTATGAGTCGCTTGATGCCCTTCTACCAAAGTTAGCTGACCTAAAGGCAACGTACACCGAAACAATAAATCAAGTAGATACCTATTTTCGGAATCCGAAAGGTAGGCTAAAGTTACGCGAAACAGATGAGTCAGATGAAGGTTGGCTAATCTACTATGAACGCCCAAATGAGTTGGAGTCTCGCTACAGTATATATCAACTCTGCAAAATTGCTGAACCGACAGCACTAAAAGAACTTTTAACTGCTGCGTTAGGTATAAAGACAATCGTTAAAAAACAGAGAGCGTTCTGGATGTTTAAAAACACCCGAATTCATTTAGATACAGTTGAAGGATTAGGGGAATTCGTAGAATTAGAAACCGTATTTCAGGGACAATCCGAAACAGAGGCAGTCAAAGAACATCAACACGTAAAAACTACATTAAACTTAAACGCGGCAGAACCAATTGCCGTTTCTTACAGTGAACTGTAAAACTTTAAAAAATAAATAGACTTGATAAAATACAACTGCTTACTTGAAAAACACAAATTGGAGACATAAAATATGGACTATTCACGATATCGTAAAATCCTTAAATCCCAAGATGAAATGGATAGTGCTGAAAGAAAAGAATTGTTAAAAATATATCTGCAAACGCCATCGCTGCCGCAATTACAAGCTGCTCGTGCGGTGTTAATAGAACTAAAGGCTGCATTAAATTGCTGTAATGATTCAAAGAAAAAATGTTTGAAGGCGATCCGGCACATGTTAAATAAAAAACGTTCTGTATAGAAGGTTTGATGCATCATGTAAAACGCTTGAAGTCTATGTGGAAACCCAACGGAGTCATCAACTCCAGACATTTTTTAAATGTGTCATCTCGCCTCCCATTTTTGCGGAGGCTTTTACTTGAAATTTGGAATCAGTAGTTGTGTG
>JAPPMR010000629.1:5239-6406 GCA_028818995.1 Candidatus Poribacteria bacterium
CTGCGGTACCATTTCGTGGCACATATTTGATGGTGTCCCCGGATTTTTGGACAGCTGTTCATACTTGTTTCAGGCGCGCTTGTTTGCGCACGGCATGCTTGCTGCGTCCCTGCCTCCCGAACCCAATTTTTTGAAGTCGGGAATATTATCCTCTCCGATAAATGGTATACGGTCTATCCCCAGGGTACCCCGCAGTACTGGCGTTAGGCGTACTTTTCAAAGTTACTTGGCTTGTCAACCCGATTCTTGGTGGACTGACAATTGTTTGCATCTTCCTACTCGCCAAAGAACTATATGGAGATAACACTGCAAAACTCTCCGTCGTGTTGGCATGTGCAAGCAGCTTCTTTCTATTTATGTCGTCAGAGTTTGCTTCACACACTGCAACACTCTTTTTTATAACGGTGGCGTTACTAAGTTTTGTCTGGATGATTAAAACTAAAGTTTGGACAATTTTTACGAATTATAGTTACAAAAAGCAGAAAAGCAGGTATCCTTTCAGAACTAACCAATTTTGAAAGGAAATAAAATGGACCTCCTTCTCTGCTTAGAACATATACTATCAGATTTTTGTTTTTTATTTAACCAACAAAACTTTGCGCTTTTCCAAGCGTTCATCTATGGTTTCATTGCGAATAGAGGCGATGGCACAATCACGGGTATTTACCAATCAAGTTTTTCACAGACAAGATATTGGTCTTTTCCCAAGTTTCTGTCGCGTAGCAAATGGAATGAGGATGCGGTCGCCATACATTTGATAAAACGAGTTCAACAAGTATTTGCGTTCTGGGTTTATGTTTATGATGAAACGAAAGCTATCAAGACAGGCAAATCCCAATGGGGATTACACTTTGTCCGCAACTTCAGTTTCCAAAGGCGTAGCCTCAATCAATCCAAGTATCAGTTCGGTCATCAGTTCGGTGCACTCGGTTTACTCTGTCCGACAGCGACAGAGTGGACACTTTTCCCAGTATGGGTGAAACTGATGTGTCCAAAAACGATACGCGATAAAAGTAATGCGGTGTTTCAGCGTATTTGTTCAAAAATACCCGCAGGTTTGATAATCTTTGATAGAGGGTTCACACGACGCAAAGTCTTTACAATGGCATTGTGCTTTGGACATCATATCTTATGTCGTGCCAAATCCAATGCTGTGTTTTACCAGCT
>JAPPMR010000782.1 GCA_028818995.1 Candidatus Poribacteria bacterium
CCTTAACATATTTTGACTTCGCCTCCAATCGGATTTTTGTCATGACATCGCCTATTTCTAAGCGATCGACGACATCCATACCTTGAATTACACCGCCGAAGGTAGTGTAGTTGCCGTCAAGATGGGGTTGGGGTTTGAAGCAAATGTAAAATTGGCTTCCGGCTGAGTTCGGAACGTTTGCCCGAGCCATTGCCACCGTGCCTCTGACGTGTGGACGTTGATTCGGATTTGTGTACTCGTCGACGATCTTCCAGCCAGGGCCACCTGTTCCGTCGCCTTTTGGACACCCGCCCTGAATGATATTCAAGCCGGACGCATCAACTTTTCTATGAAATGTTAAGCCGTCGTAAAACTTTTGGTTAATCAACTTAATGAAATTGTCGACTGCCACCGGGGCAGCGTCGGGATAGAACTCAAGCACAAAAGTGCCTTTGTCGGTTGTGACGACCGCGGCCTGCTCTTCAGGCGTTAGCTGTTGCCCGAACGGGAGCGCGCAGCCGATTAAGGTTAGGGATAAAAGAAGAAATATTGGACTTTTATGTCGTAAGTTTTGGCTGGTGAGCTGCGCCAAAGGATAACGTGTCGCTTTCATCTAATCTCCTTTGCTGTGCCAGTTAGTCAGTTTTGAGGCGTGCCCAGACGGTCGTTAATTTGTCTTGTGCATCAACACGCAGCACAACAGGTTCTTCCATATCTCTGAGCAACTCCTCCTTGGTTAAGGCGTAGTTATACATTACCAAATTCGGATCGCTCCTTTACGACTTTCCCATCTAATTAAAGGTGTAGAACAAAGTCTTGTGCGTTACAAATCGTTGCGACGCTTATCAAAGTGAGGCAAAACAGCCCAAGATGGCATTTTGTTGCAAAATTCTGTCTCCTGAAATAGATGTTTATCTAAGTAAGATTTCGTGTGGTTTTGGGACGGTTTACTATCTTGAAGGTTGATAGCAACGAACAATTGTTGGTTACTACATCTGTTGGCTTTGACAAAAAGATACAAACACACTTTATAAATAATATAGCAAAAGTAAAAAAAAAAGTCAAATGAAATGTTTGGATGGAGTGTGTAAATGTTTTGTCAAAAGCTTAGATTGGAAGGGTAGAAGGTGGGAAGGATGGAAGTCTAAACAGATTGTCAGCATCAAAATTTCAGGATTGTCGTGTTGTTAGGCGGGTGCAGTCCTCTCGCTTGTATTCACAGTGTCTTGTTCGGTTTCGGTTTGATATTCGGACGTTCAAACACTTTTACGAAAGACCTGTTTGCGTCTATTGGCGTGCAGCGTTTCCGAATATGGTGAGTTATTCTCGGTTCGTTGAACTTAAGAAAGAGGCATTGATGCTTTTGACGCTTTATCTTCATGCCAACTTTGGTGAATGTAGCGGTATCTCCTTCGTGGATTCCGCACGTTTGCGGGTTTACGACAATAAGCGGATTCCATCGCATCGCGTCTTCGCAGCACATGCCGGACGCTCAAAGACTTCTATGGGATGGTTCTACGGTTCTAAACTCCACCTGATTATCAATGAGAAAGGCGATCTCTTAGGTGTTGAGGTGTCCCCGGGGAATACCGATGATCGTTGGTTTCCGTTATGGAAGTTGCCGTCTGATGGTCTGTTCGGCAACCTCTATGGTGATAAGGGTATATCTCCAAAGGAGGGTTTTCGTTTAAGTAATGATATAATGCCACTCAGAAGCAGTAGACATATAACCTAAGCGACTCGCGTTTAGAACATTATAAATCGAAAACCCTCTTCAGTTATATGTCTTGCTTACGCCGATACTACCCGCGCGATAATCTCTTCATCAGGCAACCGATCTTCCGAGACAAGCAGTTCGTCGCTTGCACCGTATGGATATAATTTGCTTTTTTTATAATTATTGTGTATAATTTACTACGTAGTGTTTACATTTTCTTAGCGGTTATGAGTAGAGCTGCGAAATAGACGAAACCGAGATACCTAATACCTAACTTATCGTAGCGTGTCGCAACGCGTCGATACTGTTTCAACCGATGAAAGAACCGTTCAATGATGTTTCTGCGTTTATAGAGTTCCTCGTCATAAGGACGCGGATCAGTGCGACTGTCCCGGGGCGGGATCACAGCCGCACCACCCCCAGAGATGATCTCCTCTCTAAACGCATCCGAGTCGTAGGCCTTATCGCCTATCACATACTTATAGCAATACCCTATAAGGAGGTAGATATAACCGCAAAAAGTTATTCGATTGCCTCAAAGGTCGTGCGGACGAGACTGTATGATGCTGAAGTTCGATTCGTCGTCATCCGGAGTCGCCCGAAAGTCTCAAAACCGTAATTGTCCAAACTTTAGTAAAGCCAAAAGGGAGAGTGTTTAGGTCCCCGTCTAAAGATAGGGTTTCCACACAGAATGAGAGTGATGAAAACAATATCTGTCTATCTTCTTGTGTTTTTGACTTTCGTTACATTTGTATTCTTGCCGAATAGTTTTGCTCAGGAGGAGACACCTGAGTATGTGGTACGAACAGTCTATTTTGTTCCAAATGATCTCCTTCCTGATCCTAATATGGAAAAAAATCTTGACATATTAATGAAAAGGGTCCAAAAGTTTTACGCAGATGAAATGGAACGTCACGGTTTTGGAAGAAAAACCTTTAGGCTTGAAACTGATGAGGCAGGAGAGGTCGTTGTTCACCGTGTGATTGGTCAGTTTGATACATCACACTATTATTTCGGTGCCCATGCAGCAATTGAGTCTGAAATCAATGAACATTTCGGCGATATGCTCAAGAATGTCTATATCACAACGGTCGCCACAGAAAACGGTCTGGATTGTCATGGTATAGGTTCTGGTGCAGCCACTCATTGGGATATTCACGAGGGATATGCCTACACGCTCCATAAAGGTGCCACTCATAATGGTGCTTGTGGTCCAGTTCGTGATTTTTTAAGCGTTACAATCCACGAAGTGGGTCATACATTTTCATTGCCTCATGATTTTAGGACAGCAGGTGTCATGTCGTATGGATATAAGGATATGCCGTTGTCGTTGTCTAAGTGTGCAGCTGAATGGTTGGATGCTCATCGATACTTCAATGAAAATCCAAGTAAAAATAAAGATAACATGACAAGAATAAAAGCGTTACCAATGCTTGCATATCCACCTAATGCGGTTATTCTGCGATTTGAGTTAAGCGACCCGGATGGGTTGCATCAAGCAAGGATAATTGGGTACAGAAAAAATTACACCAACAACGCTGGTCAAAGCTTAATTGCTTGTAAACCTTTAAGTGGGACAACTGCCACTGTTGAATTTATCACCAGCGAATTAGGTGTAGGTGATTGGGGCAGGTTTGAACTTATGATTATGGACAAACACGGCAACTATACATGGGATCCTTTTCCTTTTGAAGAGGGTGATATTCAAAACAGCCAAGTTGCTGATAAAAGTCAGGTAGATATTAACGGTGATGGCATTGTTAATGCGGATGACAGAATTCCTGCGGATATAATAAAAATTTCTGGAGATAATCAACAGGGTCTACCCAACACTTGGCTACCTGAACCCTTTGTTGTAGAAGTTGTGGATGCCGATGGTAAACCGGTCATAGGTACAGAAGTCATCTTTCGTGTAACGCAGTATCCAATTGAGGGTCGTCCCTTAGTATCATTGCGTAGCGATCATGGTTTGCTTTCTGATATAGAAGTTCGAACAGATGCTGATGGGAGAGCTCGGAATTTTCTGTGGCTCGGATATCAAGTAGAGACCCTCGCCCCAGTGGTCCATGTAAGCGTTGCTGGCGTTTCAAAAACGATACGTTTTAATGCAATGGCTCGAGAAAAAATGCTCATGGCTCCTTCAGAATACCCGAATATATATTGGATAGACGCGATAGATAATCATCTTTATGGGCCCGAAGGAAGTGAATGGGTACATGCTATTCAAGTGCAAAGCATCGCTTATGATGGGTTAAATCGACAACTCTATTGGATAGAGGGGTTGTTAAGTATGGGAAATTACTGTGCAGCCATCAAGAGTACTTCACTGGATGATCTGTTTTCGCCGCATATAGAAGTCTCTACTTTCTTGAATATGCCGGTAAGCCTTGCCATCCACCCAAATCATGGCAAACTCTATTGGACGAATAATCGTGGCGAAATTCAAACTTGCAACCTTGACGGTTCCGATATTGAAAGCCTGATAACTGGTCTTGATTCACCAAAAGAGATCACCGTAGACCCTGTTCACAGTAAACTCTACTGGACAGATGGACAGGAACGCATCTTATCTTCAGACCTGAATGGTAAAAACATCAAACTCTTTATCAAAAGTTTGCAGACTCTCGGCCATATCTCCGTATCCGGTGATTATCTCTATTGGACTGAGAAAATAAGTGAAAATGCGGGTATAATAAGGCGCGCAAATCTTAAACAACGTAATCTTCAATTATTACACAGTTTAGACAGCGTTCCAGTAGGCATTGCTGTTGACCTTCAAAGTGATAAGTTGTATTGGACTGATACCCAAGGTCGCATACGTCGATCAAATCTTGAGGGTTCGCAGATTGAAGATGTTATCGTAGGATTAATGGAGCCGGATCAACTTTTGCTTGATATTCCTCTGGTTGTGGATGAAAGAGTTTCGGATATACCATGGCACATTGAATATTTTACTGGAGATGTCAACAACGACGGTGTTGTCAACATTCAGGATTTGGTGTTAGTTGCTTCAAATCTCGGACATTCAGGTCAAAATGTTGCAGATGTCAACGGAGACGGAGGTGTCAATATTCAGGACCTTGTCCTTGTTGCTGGGGTGTTAGGCACAGGTGCTGCCGCACCTTCATTGTATCTCCAACCACTTGATATGCTCACGGCAATGGATGTCGAGAAGTGGCTATCCGCAGCACAGCACTTGGATTTCACAGATGCAACCTCACTTAAAGGTATCTTGTTCTTACAACAACTTCTTGCAGTGTTGACTCCGCAAGAGACAGCACTTTTGCCAAATTATCCGAACCCGTTCAACCCAGAAACCTGGATCCCGTATCATCTTTCGGCTCCAGCAGAGGTGACGCTGAGCATCTATTCTGCGAATGGTGGGTTGGTGAGGCAGTTAGCCTTGGGGCATCAACCAGCAGGTATCTACGAGAGCAAGCCGCGTGCGGCGTATTGGGACGGCAGGAACAGCGTCGGTGAGAGCGTTGCAAGCGGTCTGTATTTCTATACATTGACGGCTGGCGATTTCGCTGCCACTGGTAAGATGCTGATCATGAAGTAGGTTCCATTTATCGGATACAATAGCATAGGGGCAGGAGGTACATTTGTGCCTCCTGCCTTTTTTTGCGCGGTCAGTCGTTATAGTGGTCCCATAATTATCTTTACACCGCGGTAGGGTGCGGTTTGGAACCGCACCGGGACTGAAAAGAGAAAATCAAACATCTATGAAATCCAATAATTTATCTAAAACTAAATGGCCCTGAACATTTTAGGTGACACATTGGACGCGGATTGGTATAATGAGAATAATAGATGTGAAAACGAGCGGTAATTTTGATAATATCCGAATAGGAAAGGAAATTATGCAGAAGTTAGTGTTTGATGGGAAACCGACACGGACGAATTCACTCGGTATGCAATTTGTGGGAATTGAACCGGGCAGCTTTATGATGGGGTCAGAGAACGCGTCGCTGTCAGATGAATTGACGGCAGGCAAAGCGCATCTCCGCGATGGCGATTGGGAAGAACAACCGGTGCATGAGGTAACGCTTAGCACACCGTTTTATATAAGTGTTTTTCAGGTGACCAATGTGCAGTATGCGGCGTTTGATCCGAGACATCGTGATCTGCCAAGTCTTCAGAACGTCGGTTTTTCACGGGATGATGATGAAGCAGTCGTGTTTGTGGATTGGCATGATGCGACGCGTTTCTGCGAATGGCTCTCCGAAAAAGAGGGACTTCCATATCGATTGCCGACTGAGGCAGAATGGGAATATGTGTGCCGAGCAGGAACGACAACCCATTTCCACACAGGGGATACATTGCCTCCCGAATTCCATAAGAACGTTGGCGAAAGTTGGTATCCTGATGCTGAGCGGGGCCGCGGTCCCGAAGAAATCGTCCCTTTACATGTCGGACAAACGCCACCTAACACATGGGGTGTATACGATATGCATGGGAATGTAGAGGAGTGGTGCCGAGATTGGTACGGACCGTACGAACCGAACCCACAAGTTGACCCAGTAGGTAGGGAAGCAGGGCTGTATCGTGTTACACGCGGTGGTAGCCATTCGACGTTGCTCTGTTATCTGCGTTCTGCGAATCGGATGGCGGCGGTGCCTGAAGATAAACACTGGTACATCGGGTTTCGTGTTGTCTGTGGTGAA